>JAYVSF010000509.1:0-3631 GCA_043775605.1 Myxococcales bacterium | reverse complement strand
CGTTCCGTGCTGATCGGGTCGGCCAACTTCACGCGGCGCGGGCACAAGCGCAACCTCGAGATCGGCGTGCGGCTCGACGACGCGGCGGTCGCGCAGGCGCTGGTGGCGCAGCTCGATCGGCTGGTCGAGAAGGGCGAGCTGGTCGAGCTGCCGACGGCGGCGGTGGCCGGCGCGGCGCCGCCGACGACGGCCGAGGCCGAGGACGACGAGGGTGACGGTCCGAGTGTCGTGCCCGCGGCGGGCCGAGCGAGGGCGATCGCGGCCGAGGCGCTGGCCAAGGAGCTGCTGGTCAGCGGCGCGGCTCGTGCGCTGTTCGTCCAGGTGGTCGCCAGCGGGCTGCCGACTCCGCGGGTCGGCGAGGACGTGGAGGGGCCGGGCGGCGAGGTGATCGGCAGCCCGGAGCTGGCCTGGGAGGCGCCGCGGGTCGCGGTGCTGTTGCCCGCGCAAGAGGGCAGCCGTAAGCGGCTGGAGGCCGCCGGCTGGACCTGCCTGGCGCTCGACGGCGAGGACGCGCTCGATCGGGCCGCGTTCGTCGCGCTGGTCGAGCTGATGCGACGAGGAGGCTGAGCCACATGGCCCTCGCACCCCAGGTCGCGCTGTCCGACTCGTTCCTCACCGCGCTGGCGGCCTTGCCGAAGCCGACCCAGAAGAAGGTCCGCGAGTTCACGTCGAAGTTCCGGACCAACCCGACGTCGGCGGCGATCAACTACGAGTCACTGCACGGCATGCGCGACGCCAAGGTGCGGACCGTCCGCATCGACCTCGCGTACCGCGCGGTGGTGGTCCATCCGCCGACCGGCAACCTGTACATGCTGGTGTGGGTCGACCACCACGACGAGGCGATGGCCTGGGCCCGGGACAAGGTCTTCGACATCAACGCCACCACCGGCGCGATCCAGGTCGTCGACATGCAGTTCGTGGCGAGGGCGGCGGCGGCGGCGGTCGAGGCGGCGCCGGTGGCGGTCGCGGTCGCGCCGACCGGGCTGTTCGCGGCGCTGTCCGATGACGACCTTGCGCGCACCGGGCTGCCGGCGGTGCTGGTCCCGGCGGTGCGCGCGGTCCGGCGCGACGACGAGTTCGAGAAGCTGCAGCCCTACCTGCCGCAGGAGGCGTTCGAGGCGCTGTACCTGGTGGCCGCAGGCTACGACGTCGAGCGGGCGATCCGAGAGAGCAGCCGGCCGCCGATCGCCGGCGCCAAGGCGATCGACACCACCGACTTCGTGGCCGCGCTCGACAAGCCGGTGACGCGGCGGCAGTTCCGCCTGGTCGACAGCGCGGCCGCGCTCGACGAGATGCTCGACGCATCCCTCGAGCGGTGGCGGATCTTCCTCCATCCCAATCAGGAGGCGATCGTCCGCACCACGTTCCGCGGCCCGGCCCGCGTGCTCGGCGGCGCCGGCACCGGCAAGACCGTGGTCGCGATGCACCGGGCGCGGGCGCTCGCGAGGCTCTACCCGGACGAGCCGATCCTGTTCACGACGTTCAATCGCAACCTCGCGATCAACATTGCCGGCCTGCTCGACGGGCTGTGCGGCGCCGAGCGATCGCGCATCAGCGTCACCAACCTCCATAGCTGGGTCATGAAGTACGCGGGCGCGCGGATGGGCCCGGTGACCGTGGTGACCCCCGCGCAGGCCCGCGAGTGCTGGCAGGTCGCGCTCGGCGGCGGGCGGGCCACGGTGGGCTGGACTCAGGCCGACTACGAGGACGAATGGCGCGACGTCGTCCAGTTCCACGCCGTCACCATGCGGGAGGACTACCTCACAGCGTCGCGCGCCGGCTGCGGCCGGACCCTGAAGCGCCCCGAGCGGGTCGCGATCTGGGTCGGCCTCGCGGCGTTCCGCGCCGAGCTCGATCGTCGCAAGCTGGTCGACTGGACCGACCTCGTCCGCAAGGTCAGGATACTGGTCGAGGTCGAGAACGAGCGGCTGTTCCGCGCCGTCGTGGTCGACGAGGCCCAGGACCTCGACGCCGAGCAGTGGCGGCTCCTTCGTGCGCTCGCGCCCCCCGCCGAAAACAGCCTGTTCATCACTGGCGACGCCCACCAGCGCATCTACGGCAAGCCGATCACGCTGAGCCAGTTCGGCATCAACATCCGCGGCCGGTCGCACCGGTTGAAGATCAACTACCGCACCACCGAGCAGGTCCTGCACTGGGCCACGCGGCTGCTGGGTGGCGCGGAGGTTGACGATCTCGACGGCGGCACCGACAACACCGTCGGCTACCGGTCGCTGTACAGCGGCCCCGAGCCCGAGGTCCACACCTTCAGCTCGGCCGCCGCGGAGGCCGCATTCCTCGTCGAGAGGGTGCGCGCGCTGGGGGCGGTCACGCCGGCCGAGGAGATCGCTGTCGTTGCGCGGACCCGCGCGCGCGTCCGCGCCTACGCCGACGCGCTCGACGGTGCCGGCGTCCCGTGCACGGTGCTCGACGCCGATGGCGTGCCCGCTGGCCCCGGCGTCCGGGTCGCCACCATGCACCGGGTCAAGGGCCTCGACTTCACCCACGTCATCATGCACGTACCCCCGGCCGCCGCATCATCCGCCGGCCCGCCCCGCGACCCTCGCGAGCAGTCGCTCCTCTATGTCGCCGCCACCCGCTGCCGCAAGACCCTCACCGTCGTCACCTCTGCGTGAACGTCACCCCTGAACCAGTCGGACCCGTGCGCACGGCGGCCGACGAGGGAAGCTCGACGGACGGGTGGACAATCGTCCGTTTCTGCGGATTCGTCCGTGAAAACGGATGACCGTCTGCTACCGTGGGGAGATGCAGCGCCAGGCCGACCCCTACCGCGACCTCCTGGTCATCGACGCGCGCGCGCCGCGGATCAACCAGCTCATCGTCGCCACCGGGGCGATCATCGCGATCGCCACCGGCTTCTGGCCGCTGGTGCTCGCGCTCGGGCTCCAGCTCGCGATCGCGGTCCGGTTCGGCCGGCGCTGGTGCCTGCCGTGTCGGCTGTACTTCGACGTCATCCAGCCCCTGGTCGGCGAGGGCCCCCTCGAGGACGCGCGGGCGCCGCGGTTCGCCAACATCATCGGCGCCGCGTTCCTCCTGGCCAGCGCGGCGACCTGGGCCGCGGGCTGGACCACGATCGGCATGGGCCTGGCGCTGGTGGTCGCGGTCCTGGCGACGCTGGCGGTGACCACCGGGCTGTGCGTCGGCTGCGAGGCCTACTGGCTGCTGGCCCGGGTCCGCGGCGTGCGCGGCGGCGCGATCGAGCGGGTCGATCTCGAGCAGCTCGGCGTCGACGGGGCCACGAGTTCGACGACGTCGACGACCAGCGAGATCGTGGTGCTGTTCACCCACCCGCTGTGCGGCGAGTGCCAGACCGTCGGCGCCGAGCTGGCGCGCGGCGCGCGGCAGGTGGTCAAGGTCGACGTGTCCCGGCGCCGCGACCTCGCGCGCAAGTACGGCGTCGCGCTGGTCCCGTTCGCGGTCGCGGTCGCCGCCGACGGCCGGGTCACGTCCCGGCTGCATTGATCCGACGTGAGCTGACCCCACGCGCCTGACCGCGCCCCCGCGCGGCCTGCGCGATCACAGGGTTGGCAGAAACCAACCCTGTGTCATCGATCGATCGGCCCGGCACCAGCGTGCCGGCCCGATCTGTACGGAATCAGAGCCGAGGGTTGGT
>JAYVSF010000508.1:0-8468 GCA_043775605.1 Myxococcales bacterium | reverse complement strand
AGCATCAGGTCGAGCAGGATCAGGTCGGGGCCCCACTCGCCGGCCGCGCGCAGCCCGTCGGCGCCGGTGCCGCGGGCCTCGACCTCGAAGCCCTCGAACGTGAGCGCGTCCTTGAGCCCGCGGACGATGTCCGGCTCATCCTCGATCACCAGGATCTTCTTCGACCCTTCTGTGCTCACGACGGGCCGAGGGATACCACGTCCGCCTAGCTAGGAGCTTGTACCCCATTGCCTGGACCGCGGGCGGAGGAAGGCAGACCCCGAGCCTCCACGCGTGACCCCGAACACCCAGAGTCGTTGTTGATCGCTCGCCAAGGCTCGCTAGCTAGCCCGCGGCCGGCCGCGGCAGCCAGACCGTGAACGTCGCGCCCTTGCCCGGTTCGCTGGTCACCGCCACCCCGCCGCCGTGGGCGGTGGCGATGTGCTCGACCAGGGCCAGGCCGATGCCCGAGCCGCGGATCGGCTTCAACCGCACCGCCTTGGCCCGGTAGAAGCGCTCGAAGATGCGCGGGTGCTCGTCGGCCTCGATGCCCGGGCCGAAGTCCTTCACCGAGATCTCGATCCGGCCGTCGCGGTCACGGGCCGCGAGCTCGATCCGCTTGCCCTCGGCCGCGTACTTGATGGCGTTGTCGATGAGGTTGAGGACGGCGAGGGTCAGCGCGTTGCCGTCGAGACGGGCCGGCAGCTCGGCCGGCAGGTCGACCGCCACCGTCATGTCGGCGTTGTGCAGCCGGTGGCTCGACAGCTCGACCGCGCGGGCGCAGACCTCGGCGACGTCGCCGTCGGCGAACTCGTAGACGTCGACGCCGCGCTCGATCTTGGCGAAGTCGAGGACGTTGTCGATCAACCGGGCCAGGCGCACGCTCTCGCGCCAGATCACCTCGGCGTACTCGGTGGCCTGGGCCGGGCCCTTGACCCGCCCCGAGGCCAGCATCTCGCCGAACATCGAGATGATCGACAGCGGGGTCTTGAGCTCGTGCGAGACGTTGGAGATGAACTCGCTCTTGAGCTCGTTGGCCCGGCGCTCGCGCCGCACCGCGACCAGCAGCAAGGCCAGGCCCGAGGTGATGATCGCCATCGCCATGCCGATCAGCACCAGGTCGATCACCTTGCGTCGGCCGCGCGCCGCCGACGCGCCGGGGTCGCGATGGGTCACCCGCAGCCGCCACTGATCGACGGTCTCGGCGAACCGCAGCTCGATCGCCGTGCTGCCGCCGGCCAGGAACGGGGCGCCGTAGACCAGCTCGTCGGCCTCGTCGACGACCTGGTACACGCGCGGCAACGCCAGGCCGAAGAACTGCGGGAACACCGAGGCCACCAGGTGCAGCAGGTCGGTCTCGACCACGACGTAGTACCACTGGCCGTGGGCCGCCCGACGGGTGAAGCCGAACAGGTACGGCCGGCCCTGCAAGATGATGTGGACGTGGCCGCGCCGATCCTCGGGCTGGCGGGTCAGCGGCAAGAGCGGCACGATCCGCTGCTCGAACAGGCTGCGGAAGTCGAGCGCCTCGTCCCCTGGCCGGCTCGAGACGTAGCCGCTGGGCAGGATGTGGAGGTCGGCGCCGAGCACGAACACGCTGGCGATCGGCGCCTGCTGGGCCCGGACCGTCGCCGCCAGGTCGCCCAGGCTGTCGGGATCGATGGTCGTGAACAGCTTCTGGTCGACGTCGATGATCTGGCTCTCGATGCCGATCACCTTCTCGGCGGCCAGCTCGTGCATGGTGTCCTCGACCAGGGCGCGCTCCCGGGACGACAGGTCGGCGGTGTAGCTGTAGCCGTAGTACGCGAGCGCGGAAGCCGACGCCAACACTGCGAAAATCAAGGCGTTTACGACGAGGAGCCGGCGCATCGCCGGCCGGGTTATACCGCGGTCCTGGGGATCTCGCGCGCGATCTTGTAAGTGGGTATGGTTGCTAGCAATCGCCGCATGTGTTAGGACGCTGACTGAATGAAGGCCTTTGTCCGGAGTGGGGTCCGGAGTGGACGCTCTATCAGGTAGTTGCAAGCAGGTAGTTGCAAGCAGGTAGTTGCAAGTAGTTGGCCAAGTAGGCTTTTTCGGATTCTTGGTCTTACCCCTCCTCCGGCAATGACCGGCGAACATCGTATCGTTTCATAGGTCTTCCCCTGATCTCCGACTGGGCAGGCCCGCAAGAGAGGCTGGGATGGACTCCATCTTCGACGAAGACGCGGACGAGGTTGGCGGCGAGATCGAGGCCTATTGCCCGTCCCCACGGTGCAAGGCCGACACGACGCACACGATCATCAGCATGTACGAGGACGAGGTCCGTCGCGTGCAGTGCGTGGTGTGCGGCGAGGTCCACGCCTACCGCAAGCCACGGGGCGATGCGGCCGAGGAGGGCAGCGCCAGCGACTCGGTCCGGCGGGCCACGGCCAGCCGGGTCACCTGGGTCGATGGGCTGAGCCGCGCGACGGAGAACGATCTGGCAGGTTGCCGGCCGTACTCCATCCGCGACACCTACGAGATCGGCGACGTCGTCGCCCACCCGAAGTTCGACATCGGGTTCGTCACCCAGTTGCTGCCTGACAACAAGGTCGCGATGGTGTTCCGGGACGAGGCTGAGCCTCGCATCCTGGTGCACAACCGCGGCGATCTCGCGCCGCACATGCCCGGAATCAGCGAGATTCCGCCGCCGCGTGACGTGAAGAAGAAGAAGCGCCCGAAGAAGAAGGACGATGCCGCGGCGCCGACCGTGCACCGCAGCGCTGCCGACGTCGTGAGCGCCCTCGACAAGGCCCGCGGCGCTGCCGCAGCCAAGACCGAGGAGGGGCAGCGGGTGGTGACTACCCGGCTCGCCGAGGAGAAGAAGAAGGCCAAGGGAGGCAAGGGTTTGAAGCCCGCGCCGGCCGCGAAGGCCGTGCCCGCGCCCGCCGCGAAGGCCGTGCCCGCGCCCGCCGCGAAGGCCGTGCCCGCTGCCGCTGGCAAGGCTGCCCCGCCCGCAAAGGTCGCTGCCGCTGGCAAGGCTGCCCCGCCCGCAAAGGTCGCGCCCGCTGGCAAGGCGGCACCGGCCGCGAAGGCGGCACCGGCCAAGCCGACGAAGCCCGCGCCCGCTGCCAAGCCCGCCGCCAAGCCGGCCAAGCCCGCCGCCAAGCCGGCCAAGCCCGCCGCCAAGGCCAAGCCCGCCGCCAAGGCCAAGCCCGCCGCCAAGGCCAAGCCCGCCAAGCCGGCCAAGAAGAAGTGACGACTGCCCGAGGCTCCGAGCGCAGCTCGGGCCGGGGTTGAGTGTCGAGATCGGACCGGCACCCCTGTGCCGCGCGCTGCCGAGTCGAGCACGGTGGATGATCTCGACGGGGGCCGGCGTTCCCACCGTCACATGAGCCAGCGCCTCGACGTCGCGCGTACGTTCGGACCGCGCGATCCGACGATCGATCCCGGCGGGGCGCGGCCCGGGCGATCGTGGTAGGAACGCCGCGATGCGCTTCCGGCCACGCCGCCTGTGGATCGTGCTCGGCGCGATCGTGGCGTCCCTGGTGTCGCTGGCATCGCTCGGCCTGTGGGTCGTCTACCCCCGGGTCGGCGAGTGGTACGTACGGACCCGGGTGTTGCCGCGCCTGGAGCACAAGCTCGGGGTGAAGCTGCATGCCGGGCCGATGTCGATCCGGCTCGGCCACGCCACCCTGTACGCGGTCGAGGTCGAGTCACCAGTCGACGGCCCGGCGCCGCTGGCCCACCTCGACCGCATCGAGATCGACTTCGCCACCCTGCCCTCGCTCCTGGCCCGGGCCCGGATCGAGCAGGTCGCGATCCACGGCGGGCGCCTCCACCTCCACCGCAACCTCGACGGCGCCACCAACCTCGACCTCCTGCGCGCGCGGTTCGGCGGCCGTGGCGGCGACACCGCGGACAAGGTCGGCGCCGGCCTCGGCTCGCTGCGGCCGCGCACGATCGTGGTCGACGGCCTCGCGGTCACCACCGACGACGCCACCGGCGAGCTGCGCGGTGGCGCCACCAGCCTGAGTGTGCGCGTGGACGGCCCCGAGCGCGAGCTGGTGGTCGAGCACCCTCGGGTCGAGACCGTGCTCGGGCCCGAGGCCGGCGCGACCCGGATCACGGTCCATCAACGCCCCGGCCACCGCGAGGTGACGATCGTCGGCGGCGAGGCCACGCCGTGGAAGGGTATGGCCCTGACCGGGATCGCCGGCACGCTGGCCGACGGCGACCAGCCGGGCCACCTCCAGGTCTCGCTCGAGGGCGGCTACGGCGGGGTCGAGGCCGGGCTGTGGACTGCCCACGGCTGGGTCGATCCCGACGCCGGCCGCGGCCAGATCGCGCTGGTCGCCGAGCAGTTCAGCCTCGAGAGGCTGCGGCCGCTGATCGAGCGCCACGGCCGGCTGCTCGACTACCAGAAGACCACGGTCGACGCCGCGCTCACGATCACGCTGGCCGGCGCGGTCACCGAGTTCATCGGCGACTTCCACCTGCGCGATCTGACCGTCGCCCACCCGATGCTCGCCGAGCAGCCGGTGCGCGGCCTCGAGCTGTCGGGCGACGTCAGCGGCAGCTTCGATCGCGGCTCGCGGACCCTGGCGCTGACCCGCGGCGACTTCCTGTCGCGCGGGCTGCCGTTCGCGGTCACCGGCTCGATCGCGCTGCCCGGCGGTGCCACGCCCGGCGGCGGCCGGCGCCCGCGGCCGGCGATCACGGCGCGCCTCCAGGTCCCGCCGGTCGGGTGTCAGAAGGTGCTCGACGCGGTGCCGCGCGAGATGGCCAAGTACATCGACGATCTCGGTGCGACGGGGACGTTCACCACGGACGTCCACCTCGCGATCGACTGGAGCGACCTCGACGCCACCCGTCTTGACGGCTCGGTCGGGCTGCGCGGCTGCCGCATCGGCCACGTACCGTCGGCGCTGGCCCGGCTCGACGGTCCGTTCGAGCACTACGTCGAGGTCGCGCCCGATCACTGGCTGGCGTTCACGATCGGGCCCGGCGAGCCAGGCTTCGTGCCGCTGGCCGAGGTCTCGCCCTACCTCCTGAAGTCGCTGATGACGACCGAGGACTCGCAGTTCTACAGCCACCACGGCTTCCTGCCGCGCGAGCTCGAGACCGCGCTGATCAAGAACCTCAAGGCCGGCTACTTCAAGTACGGCGCGTCGTCGATCACGATGCAGACCGTCAAGAACGTGCTGCTGTACCGGGAGAAGACGCTGTCGCGGAAGCTGCAGGAGCTGGTCCTGACCTGGGCTATCGAGCAGGCCCTCGCGAAGGACCGCATCCTCGAGATCTACGTCAACGCGATCGAGTACGGCCCCGGCATCTACGGCATCGGCAACGCCGCCCAGCACTACTTCGGCAAGTCGGCCCACGACCTCACCCCCAAGGAGGCGGCGTTCTTCTCGTCGATCCTGCCGTCGCCCAAGGCGCGCTATCGCCAGTACTGCAACGGCACGCTGTCGTCGTGGAGCGCCGACAAGATCGAGCGGATCCTCGGCACCATGCTCAAGCGCGGGCGGCTCACCCAGGTCGAGTACGACGAGGCGAGGGCGCAGCCGCTGGTGTTCGTCAAGGACGAGGCCGACACCGAGGAGGCCTGCAACGCGCGCATCGCGCGCGCGCTCGGCAAGGCCAAGGCGAGCAATCCGCTGAAGCGGTAGTCCGTCGCCGTCGGGGTCGCCGTCTACGATCACGATCACCTCGACGCCGAAAACGCGACGGCCCCGATCGCTCGAGGCCGCCTGGGACGTCACGATGGCGAGACGACTACGGGAACAGGGCCTCGTAGGCGTTCGGGTTGTCCGCGTCCGGATCGGGCAGCGCCGAGAAGTCGGCGAACGGCTTCGGGTCGGTGTTGCCCGCGGTCTGGTTGACGATCAGGTCGAGGACGTAGGACGTGTACGTCACCGCGGGCGGGGCGTCGATGTCGGGGGTGTCGGTGGTCGCGGCGTCGACCGGCGTGGTGTTGGTGTTGTTGTCGCCACACGCGGCGGTCGCCACCATCGCCGCCAGCGCGAGCCAGCGCAGGGCCTTCACGGTCGACCTCACGGGGCGCCCGGGCGCGGGGTGTTGAGGTACGGGAACGTCGACTGGAACGACGCCGGCGCCAGGAACGCGCCGTCGACGAACGGCAGCCCGCCGCTGGGCGAGTCGGGGATCGGGGCCAGGTAGCCCATGACCACGCGCAGCGCGAGGTCGGTGACGTCGTCGCCGGGCCGGCGACCGTTGGGGAAGCCGGCGACGTCGCAGCCCGCGTTGGCCGGGTTGATCATGGCCCCGGTCGCGGTGCGGGTCACGCACAGCGCGGCGCCGAGCGGATTCTGCGCCGAACTCGGGGTGGTCGCCGGCAGCGCGGTGTTGAGGCGGAGCATCTCGGCCACGCCGGTGCCGCTCTTGTTGACACCGGCGATGCCGGTGAGGAACGCGGCCACCAGGTCGGTGCGCGGGAAGTTGTTGGGCGCCATCACGCCGGCGCCGCCGAACAGCAACTCGAGGACCTCGGGCAAGGTCGGGTTGGTGACGTAGTCGGCGAACTGGGCGTCGTCCTTCGGCTCGCAGCCGTTGAACTTGTCCTTGTCGGCGATGCCGATCACGACCTCGTTGACCAGCGGACTGCCCAGGCGCGAGACCTGGACCCACGGGCCGCCTTCGCGCGACGGCTGGGTGAACGTGGCGGTCGGGTTGATCACCCGGGCCTGACGGACGCTGGCGGTGGTCCAGGCGCCGAAGATGGTGTCGGTCGCGTCGTTCAGGCAGGTCGCCGGCACCTCGAGCGCGATCGAGGTGACGCTGGTGCCGGCGATGGTGTTGGCGCCTTGATCCATCGGGCCGAGGGGGTTGGCTTGCGGGGTCGCGGCGTCGAGGTCGAGGTTGACCAGGTCGAAGATCTGGCCGAGGTTGACCGCAAAGCCCTCGGCGCGCTGGCCCACGAACATCTTGCCCGGCGTGGCGCAGCCCGGGATCGTGATCCCGTAGATGTGGGCGTTGGCGTAGGCCGCGTAGCCGGCGATGGTCTTGGTGCCGATGTTGTCGAGCGGCTTCTTGAAGGTTGCGCCGCCGCCGGCGGCGTTGGTGATCGCCATCGCGGTGCCGGTGCGGCGGTCGCCGCGGATGATCTTGACCCCGTAGGTCTCGAGCACGTTCTGCTTCGACTGATCGGCGGCGGTGATCGCGCCGACCGCAGCGAACGGGATGCCGACCGGTTTCTGGTTGCCGACCGGGCCGACCATGAGCTTGATGCCGGCCCCGCCGTTGGCCAGTGCCAGGTCGAAGTCGAACTGGAAGGTGATGTCCTCGACGCCGTCGCCGTTGTTGTCGATGTGGATCTCGTAGATCGCGTCAGGATCGAGCGAGAAGTAGTTGGGGCCGCCATACGCTGCCTGCAGCGGCTCGTAGTTGGCGATCAGCGTGACGTTGCCGTTGCGGCCGGCCTCGTAGCTGTTGAAGGCGTAGAAGTCGGTACCATCCACCTTCGGCATCTCGGTGATGAACGGGGCCTCGCGGTGGCTCGAGGCCTGGCTCTGCTGGGGTAGTACGGCGGCTGCCAGGAGCAGCGCCCCTCCGATCAAACGGTTTCTCATCATTATCCTCCTCGGTCTGTCTGGTGGGTGCGCTCGCGGCGCGGTCACGGGGTGGTCAGGGTCGAAAACGCCTCGGTCGCGGTCCGCTTGCTGGATGCAAGCGGCGAGTCGGGGCGAGCGGTCAGGGTCAGGGTGGTCGCGCCGCGCACGACGATGTCGCGCACCGGGTTGAGCTGGGCGAAGCGCATCTTGACGTTCGCCTTGCCGGCCACCGCCTTCTCGGCGGACGGGTACTCGCAGACCGCGACCCCGAGGCCGTCGGCGGTCTGGCCGCCGACGCAGTAGTCGGCGCCGGTGACCAGGCCGACGTACTGGCGCGGCCCGTCGGTGAGCGGCAGACCGGCCTTGGCCAGGGCCGCGAACACGGCCTCGGCCTTGATCGTGCCGGCCGGTCGGTGCTCGACCTCGAACTGCAGGCGGCCGGCGATCGACTTCATCGACGACGCCGCGGCCGGGTCGGTCTCGGCCAGACGATCGAGGGTCTCGACCGCGGCCACGTGGGCCGGCTGATCGGTGGCGGCGCCTTCGGCCTTGGCCGATGACGCCTTCTTGCAGCCGGCGAGGGCGAGCGCGACGGCGAGCGCGAGGACCAGTAAGGGTGCGCGGCGAGAGCGATGCATCGGGGTTCCTTGGGTCCGTGAACGGGCGCGCCGGCTCAGCCGAACGCGCGCTGGATCGACCAGTGGAGAGCGAGTGCGGCCATCGCCAGCGAGGCGACGACCAGCAGGATCCGGTACAGGCGGGTGCGCCGGAGCAAGAACGCGAAGGGCAGGAAGGCCGCGACGATGGCGACCTGGCCGAACTCGACGCCGAGGTTGAAGCCGAGCAGGGCCGCGATCAGGCCGCGCCCGGGCAGGCCCATCCCCGACAGCGCCGACGCGAAGCCGAAGCCGTGGACCAGACCGAGCGTGAAGGCCACGGCCCACCGGGCGTCGA
>JAYVSF010000507.1:0-6707 GCA_043775605.1 Myxococcales bacterium | reverse complement strand
TCGAGGTCGTCGACTTCCCGGCCTTCATCGTCGTCGACGACAAGGGTAACGACTTCTTCGCCGACATTGAGGGCCCGGCCAAGCTGCCGATCGCCCGCTGACGCGCAGGCGCGCCAAGGATCGATCATCGGGCGCAGGAAGGCAGACCCCGTGCCTCCACGCGTGACCCCGAACACCCACAGTCACTGTTGATCGCTCGCCAAGGCTCGCTCGACGGCCCGGCCAAGCTGCCGATCGCCCGCTGACGCGCAGGCGCGAGCTCAGGGGGCGAAGCTGCAGTCGTAGTAGGTCAGGTCGACGATCGTCGCGACGCGGGTGGTGGTCCCGGCCTTGAACAGCGCGCCGTAGCTGTTGTCGCCGGCGCCGTACTCGAACGCGCGCAGGCTGGTGCCGGTCGCGGTGTGCTTGAGCTCGACCAGGTTGAGCTGCTTACCGTCGACGCGGGTGAGGCCGTTGGCGAGCGACGTGGCCTCGGGATACGCGACCCGGATCGCGGCCAGCGCGTCGGTGGCGTTGGCGCCGGCGAGCTGGCTGGCGGCGGTGATGACCCGCGCGCTGGTGCGGCTGAACGCGGCGCTGGCGCGGGTCGCGGACCAGTCGGCGCCGAGTGCGCAGACCTGGGCCCGCGCGCTGCACGCCTCGAGGTCGCCGTCGTGGATCTTCGACGCCAGGGTGGCGCTGCCGTAGCCGAACACCGCGCCGTAGCTGTTGTCGCCGGCGCCGTACTCGAACGCCACGAACGCGCGGGCCCCGGCCTCGTCGTAGAGATCGACCCGGCGGATGACCTGCTGATCGACCGCCGCGAACGCCTGCTCGACGGTGGTGACGTCGGTGTGGGCCGACTGCTGGACCGCCACCACGATCCGCTGCTGGTCGAGCGCCGACTCGGGGTCGGCGGCGTGCAGCTCGCGATCGCCGGTGACGCGGGTCGCCGTCCCGGCCAGGAGGTCGCCGAAGGTGGCGCCGAACAGGCAGGTCGGCGCCGCGCTGCAGCCGGCGCCCTCGCAGTCGACGGTGAGCGCGAACTGGCCGCGGGTGGCGGCGGCGTAGCCCTTGACCAGCAGCCGGTAGTCGCCGGCGCCGAGGTCCTTCAGGACCGACGAGAACACGTTGCCGCCGTCGTCGTCGTTGCGGGCGATGTAGCTGCCCCAGCCGCTCGGCCCGCGCTTGTACAGGTAGAGCACGGTGTCGGTCATCGACCGGGCCGTGAGCTGCGGGTGCGTGTAGGCGTGGACGCTCGCGTTGCCGGTCAGCGCGAAGGTCCACGTGTGGTACTTCGCCTCGGCGGTCAGGAAGCCGTCGGCGGTGGCGCCGAGCGCGAGCGCGCCGTGGTCGGTCGGGCCCTGGAACGAGTCGAGCTTGCCGTCCGCCGGCACCGCATCTTCGGCGCCCTTGTCGACCGCCTCCTCGAAGCAGCCGGCCCCAACAGTGGCGAGGGCAGCAGTCGCGAGGGCTGCCAGGATCGACGACGAACGGGTACGGCTCGACATGCCCGTGCCAGTAGCAACCCCCGTTCCAGGTTGACGCGCCCGGTCGTCGCGCCAACCTCCCGAGATCCCGACGGTCAGCACCGGGCCTCGAGTCACCGGCTACTCGAGTCGCCGGCGAGGGCAGCGGGCGTCGGCGGGCACCCTCAGCCGTCGGCGAGCCGCGCTTCCTTGGCGTAGGTGATCAGCGGCTGGGCGTGCTTCTCGATGACATCCTCGTTGACGATCACCTCGCTCACCGACTGGCCGGGGATCTCGTACATGATGTCGAGCAGCGCGGTCTCGAGGATCGCGCGCAGGCCGCGGGCGCCGCTCTTCTGGGTCGACGCCAGCTGCGAGACCTTGGTCAACGCGGCCTTGGCGAACTTGAGCTTGACCCCGTCCATCTCGAACAGCTTCTGGTACTGCTTCACCAGCGCGTTCTTGGGCTGGGTCAGGATCTGGACCAGCGCCTCCTCGGACAGCTCGTGCAGCGGCGCGATCACCGGCAGGCGGCCGATGAACTCCGGGATCATCCCGTACTTGAGCAAGTCCTCGGGCTGGACCTGCTGCAGCAGCTCCCACTGCGACATCTTCGGCGGCGCGTTCTTCATCGCCGCGCCGAAGCCGATGACCTTCTGCCCGATCCGGTTCTCGATGATGTCCTCGAGCCCGACGAACGCCCCGCCGCAGATGAACAGGATGTTGGTCGTGTCGACCTGCAGGAACTCCTGCTGCGGGTGCTTGCGGCCGCCCTTGGGCGGCACCGCCGCCAGCGTGCCCTCGATGATCTTGAGCAGCGCCTGCTGCACGCCCTCGCCGCTGACGTCGCGGGTGATCGACGGGTTGTCGCTCTTGCGCGCGATCTTGTCGATCTCGTCGATGTAGACGATGCCGCGCTGGGCCCGCTCGATGTCGTGATCGGCGTTGTGCAGCAGCGCGACGATGATGTTCTCGACGTCCTCGCCGACGTAGCCGGCCTCGGTCAGGTTGGTGGCGTCGGCGATCGCGAACGGGACGTTGAGGATGCGGGCCAGGGTCTGGGCCAGCAGCGTCTTGCCCGAGCCGGTCGGGCCCAGCAGCAGGATGTTCGACTTCTGGAGCTCGACGTCGTCGTCCTTGGTCGCGGCCTTCTGATCGATGCGCTTGTAGTGGTTGTGGACCGCGACCGACAGGATCTTCTTGGCGCGGTCCTGACCAATGACGTACTCGTCGAGGACCTTCTTGATCTGCGCCGGCTTCGGGATGACGCCGTTGCCGTAGCCCGGCTCGTCCTTCTCGATCTCCTCGGCGATGATGTCGTTGCACAGCCCGATGCACTCGTCGCAGATGTAGACGGTCGGCCCGGCGATGAGCTTCTTGACCTCCTTCTGCGACTTGCCGCAGAAGCTACAGGTCAGCGACGAGTCGCGCTTGTCGGGAGGCATGGCAGGCGGTGGCGGCCGGCGACCGATCACTTGTCCTTGGTCGGCTCGGGCTTCTTGCGGTTGAAGACCTCGTCGATGACGCCGTAGGTCTTGGCCTCCTCCGAGCTCATGAAGTAGTCGCGCTCGGTGTCATTCTGGATCTTCTCGATCGGCTGGCCGGTGTGCTTGGCCAGGATCCGGTTGAGGTTCTCGCGGGTCTTGAGCAGCTCGCGGGCGTGGATCTCGATCTCGGTGGCCTGACCCTGAAAGCCGGCCAGCGGCTGGTGGATCATGATGCGGGCGTTGGGCAGCGCCGACCGCTTGCCCTTGGCGCCGGCCGCCAGCAGGAACGAGCCCATCGACGACGCCTGGCCCATGCAGATGGTGGCGACGTCGCAGCGGATGTGCTGCATGGTGTCGTAGATCGCGAAGCCGGCGGTGACGTGACCGCCCGGCGAGTTGATGTACATCATCACGTCCTTCTCCGGATCCTCGCTCTCGAGGAACAAGAGCGACGCCACCACCACGTTGGCGATCTGATCGTCGATGGCCGTGCCCAGGAAAATGATCCGCTCCTTGAGCAGGCGGGAGAAGATGTCCCAGCCCCGCTCGCCGCGGTGAGTCTGCTCGATGACGGTGGGGATCAAGTAGTTCTGGATGGCCATGGGCTGAGCCGACTGTACGAGGCGGAGGCGGGCAAGGCAACGCGACGGGGCCCGCCCTGCCCGAAATGACGGGGCAGGTCCGCCCCGTCGCCGTCGCCGTCGCCGTCGCCGTTCAGGTCAACGTCAACAACATCAACGTCAACGTCTTCGACCGGAGCGACGCGCCGTTCAGTGATCGCAGTCGGGGCCGTGGACGTGACCGTCCTCACCATGGTCGTGGCTCGGCTCGGTCGAGACCTGGCCGCCGAGCATCGGGTCGCCGGCCGGCTCGCTGAGCTTGTCGACGTCGGTGATCGCGGCCTTGCCGACCAGGAAGTCGAGGACCTTGTCCTGGCGCAGCGACCAGCGCGCGGAGTCGAGGCGGCCGTCGCGCTCCCACTCGGCCTTGAGCCGGGCCGGGGGCTGGTTGCGGGCCCGCGCGGCCTGGGTGACGTGGTTCATGAGCTCGGCCTCGTCGACGGTCACGCCTTCCTTGTCGGCGATCGCCTCGAGCAAGAGCTGACCGCGGACCTCGTCGGCCCCGGCCGGCCGCATCTTGGCGCGCAGATCGTCCGACAGGGCCTTGCCCTCGTTGTCGGGCGGCATGCCCAGCATCTGGCGGAGCCGGCCGTACTGCATCTCGACCGCGCGGTCGATCAGCGAGCCGGCCACCGGGATCTGGTTGAGCTTGACCAGCTCGCGCAGCGCGGCCTGGCGGGCCTCGGCGTTGATGATCGAGCCCTCGCGCGCCTCGAGGTCCTTGCGGACCGTGGCCCGCAGCTCGGCCAGGGTCTCGCCCTTGCCGAGGTCCTTGGCGAAGTCGTCCTCGAGGGCCGGCACCAGCTTGGCCCGGGCCTCGACCACGGTGGCCAAGAAGCTGGCGTGGCGGCCGCGCAGGTTCTCGTCGGAGAAGTCGTCCGGGATGTCGATCTCGATCGGCAGATCCTTGGCGTCGAACGCGATCCCGCGCAGCGCGTTGCGCATGCCGGGCAGCGGCTCGCGCTCGGCGTCGTCGAGATCGACCCCGAACCGCGGCTGGTTGACCGGGTGCTCGCCGATCGTGCCGATGACGTGGACCACGACGACGTCGCCGTCGGCGGTCACGGTCCGGCCCTCGATCGGCACCAGCTCGGTGTGCTCCTTGCGCAGGGCCTCGAGCGCCTTGTCGACCTCGGCCTCGGGCACGTCGAGGCGGCGGCGCTCGATCGGCAGCCCCTCGTAGCCCTCGGGCAGGACGGCGCCCTTGATCTCGATGATGGCCTCGAACTGGAACGGCTGGCCGCGCTTGATCTGGGCGCCGTCGACGTCGCGGGGCTCGGCCACCGCGCCGAGCTTGTGCTGGGCGTTGGCGGTCGCGAACGACTCGCGGATGAGCTGGGTGGCGACCTCGGCGTGGACCCGCGGGGCGTAGATCTGCTCGAGCACCGAGCGCGGGGCCTTGCCCTTGCGGAAGCCCTTGAGGGCCACGTTCTTGCCCAGCTCGCGATAGGCCACGCCGAGACGGTCAGCGACCGCCGGCCACGGCACTTCGACGATGAGCTTCTTCTCGACCGGGGAGACGTCTTCGATACGGAGTTGCATGGGGCGACCTCGGGGCGCGCGTCTTACCACAACGTCGTGGGCGCGGGCCACAGGCAAGGCCGACAGGAACAAACCGCTCGATTCCGCTCAGGCCCGCAGCATGTAGGTCGGGTCGCTGCCCGCGGCCTCGCCCGGCGCGACCAGATCGAGGCCGTAGCGCTCGAGCTTGTCGACCAGGGCCTCCATCCAGGCCACGCCGTCGACCACGCCGACCAGCTCGCCGATGGCGCGGGCGGTCAGGTGAAAGCACTCGCCCAGCGCGTTGAGCACTGCGCGCTCGAGCTGGGTGATCTGGAAGTCGGCGGGCACCGTGCGATCGACCAGCCGGCCGAGGCGGGCCGCCACCGCCGGCCGCAGCCCGAGGCGGATGACCGCGCTCTGGGCGCCGGCGCCCGACGAGTAGCCGAGCTGGGTGCGGGCCAGCCGACCGGCGGTGATCCGGCCGTGATCGTCGAGCGCCCAGCGCACCGGCAGCGGGGTCTTGCGCTCGCCGGGGTTGGTCGGGGGCGCGACCCCGAGCCCGCTGTCCATCGGCAAGGGGCCCATCGGCACCACCAGGGCGGCGGGCGCGGCCGGCACGTAGGCGGCGGTCTGGTGCTGGGGCACCGGCACCGCGGTCAGGGCGGGGACGACGCTGGCGACGCTGGCGACGGTGGTGGCATGGAGCGAGGCCGCGACCGCCGGCTCCCAGCCCGAGCCGGCCGGGCGCTCGCCGGCCCGATCCCGGGGCGCGCCGGGGGCCCAGTTGTTGGTGCGCTTGCGGTCGAAGTCGCTGCCCTCGTCCTCGAGCCGCGGCGCGTTGCCCTTGCTGCCCGCCATCCGGCGCGCCGCCAGCTCGAGCGCCTCCTTGAGGGCCTGGGCCCGGCCGTCGACCGGCGGCTCGACGTGGATGCCCCAGGCGTCGTTGGGATCGAGGCTGGACGGGCCGACCGGCAGCTCGAGGCCGTGCAACACGATGGTCGGCCGGGTCTGATCGCCGCACTCGGCGTAGGCCCGCATCAGCACGCGCTGCTCCGCCCACCGCTCGGCGACCACCATGATCGACCGGTAGTAGGTCGGCGGGGAGGCCGGCGAGCGAAGCCATTCATCGACGATCCGGATCCGGGCCATCGGCAGCGCCCACGATACACCCGCCCGGGGCCGCGGCGCGCGTGCGACCGGCCGATGATAGGGTGCGCCGTGCGCTGGACCGTGTCGCTCGAGCTGGCGGTGTTCGTGGCGGTGGCCGTGGTGGCCGCAGCGGCCGGACCGGCCCACGCCGGCTGGTTCACCGACGGCGACGGCCTGACCGCGGCCGCCACCCTGTCGCCGCTGGCGGGCCATGGACCCGCGGCGATCCTCGTCGGAGGCCTGGCCGCGCTGATCCCGGTCGGCGAGCTCGCGTTCCGGATCGCCCTGGTCAGCGGGCTGGCCCTGGCCGCGACCGCCGCCGGCGTGGTCGCCCTGACCCGGGCCCTGACCGCGACTGCGGCCGGCGCCGGCGCCCTGGCTGCCAGCCTGCTCGCGATCGCGCCCGCCGCCGGGCTGGCGATGCCGACCGGCGAGGCCGCGCTGACCGCCGCGCTGGCCACCTGGATCCTGGTCGCGGTGGTGCGCGCCCGTCGGCGGGC
>JAYVSF010000506.1:0-2230 GCA_043775605.1 Myxococcales bacterium | reverse complement strand
GGCCTCGCGCCCGGCGCGCGTCACCGCCTGACCGGTCGCGGCGGCGCCCGCGTCGTCGACGATCGCGAGCTGGCCCGGACCCGCGGCGAGCACCTGCTGGTGGTCGAGCCGGTGCGCGCGGTCATCACCTGCACCGTCGGCGCCCAGGTGCGCGTCGATCGCGGCCGACCCCTGGCCTGCGAGCTGCTCGCGGCGCTGGTCGAGGCCGTCGGCGCGGTGCTGTCGGCCGAGCAGCTCTTCCTCGCGGTCTGGGGCGGGCGCGAGTACCACCCGCTGCGCCATCGCAACACCGTCTACGTCGCGGTCAAGCGCCTGCGCCAGACCCTGCGCGCGCTGGTCGACGACGATCGCGACGTCATCGAGACCGCCGCCGGCGGCTGGCGCCTCGCCGACGGGATCGACGCGATCGTGGTCCGCCCCGTCGACGATTGACCCGCGCCATCGCCAGAGCGTCTACTCGATTCTGGAGGACCCGATGAAGCCGCTCGCACTGTTGCCGCTCGTGCTCGCCGCCGCGTGTGGCAGCCCGGCCGCCGAAGACCCCGGATTGGCCATCGACCTCGCGGGCAGCTTGCAGAACCCGTGCTGGTCACCCGACGGCGCCGAGCTCGCGGTCACCGCGTTCGCGGGGGGCTACAGCCTCGGCCGGTCGGCGATCGCGATCGCCCCTGCCGCCGGCGGCGCGGCCCGCGTGCTGATGGACGCCGCCGACAACGTCAACCCGTCGGTGTGCTGGAACGCCGCGACCAACGCGATCGTGTTCCTGTCCAGCGCCAGCGGCGTCAACGAGGTGTGGTGGATGCGACCCGACGGCACCGGCCGCCGCCGGGTGACCAACCGGCCCGGCAAGGTCGCGTTCGCGCCGTCGCTGTCCCCCGACGGGCGGACCATCGTGTTCGAGTCGCACCGCCAGGACGACGTCGGCTCGGGCTCCATCTGGACGGTGGGCACCGATGGGATGGGGCTGACCCAGCTCACGACCGGCAGCGACGACCGCAAGCCGGTCTGGTCCCCGCAGGGCGATCGCATCGTCTTCCAGTCGAGTTCGGGCGGCGACTGGGACCTGTGGGCGATGACGCCCACCGGCGACGAGCTGGCGGCGCTCACCGGGGCGCCGGCCGACGACGTCGATCCGTCGTGGTCGCCTGACGGCACGCGCATCGTCTTCTCCTCCAACCAGGGCGGGCTCGGGCTGCCCGCGCTGTTCGTGATCCCGGCGGCCGGCGGCGCTGCCAGGCGGGTCACCGATCGCGACGAGTTCGAGGGCGCCCCGGCGTGGTCGCCCGACGGTGCGCAGATCGCGTTCGCGAGCCGCGCGGACGTCCCGGTCGGCTCGCCCGGCACCTCGATCCGACTCGCCGCCGCGCCGTAGCTCGCGCCCCGAGCCGCTCGTCAGGCGCGCTGACGGCGGCGGCGCAGGTGCGAGGCGCAGCAGGCGAGGGCGAGCCACGGCGCGGCGCCGGGGTGCGAGGCGGCACGGCCACCGTCGTCGGAAACGGGCGTGCCGTCGCCCGGCGGCGCGCAGCGCAGCGTCACCGTCGTCGGTTCGATCAGGAAGCCGGCGGCGAAGCCGGGGATCGAGGTGCGCATCGAGATCGGGTGCGAGCCGGGTGCGAGACCGGACAGGCTGGGCCCGGCGCGAGCGTGCCGAGGAAGGTGCTGCGCGGGTTCCACGCGACGCCGTCGACCAAGGTCTGGTGATGGAGGACGTCGCGCCAGGCGAAGGACTCGGGGTTCAGCGCCAGGGTGATCGATGCGCTCGCGACGTCGGCGTCGCTGTTGCACGAGCCACGCGCGGTCGAGAGTTCGATCGAGTGCTGGTCCTCGGCGTGCGCCGTCAGCGAGCCGAGCGGCCCGGGCAGCGGCGCGGTCGGGCCGACCGTGAACGTCGCGCGCTGTCGGGCCTGAGCACGTAGTCGCCGTTGTCGAGCTGGGTCGCCGTGAACGGCAGCGGCGTCCCCGGTGCCGTGGCCGTGGTCAGCCTCACGCCCGTCGTGACCGAGTCGCTGTACATCGGCACCCAGTACAGGACCGGCAGGTTGGCCGGCACGGTGGTCCCATCGCCGGGCACGAAGTAGCCGCGCCCGCACTCCGACGACGAGCACGCGTCGGCCGGCCGCGCCGACACCGTCGACAGGGCCACGACCACGGCGAGCGCGAGCAGCTTCAACGTCGCCATGGCCCGATCATGGGCGCGCCAGCCCGACCGCGTTCGCCGGTCCGCTCACCC
>JAYVSF010000505.1:0-7753 GCA_043775605.1 Myxococcales bacterium | reverse complement strand
CCCCGCCGAGATCGCCGCCAAGCTCGCCGGCATGCGTAGCAGCTGGTCGCCATGTGCCGGGGCGCCGACCTGCTCATCTACGACACCCAGTTCACCGTCGACGAGTACCGGCAGCGGCCGCACTGGGGCCACTCGACGCCCGACGACGCGCTGGCGATCGCGCGCGAGGCCGGGGTCAAGAAGCTGTGCCTGTTCCACCACGCGCCGGCCCGCACCGACGAGGCCCAGGACGCGATCCTGCTCGCCACCCGCTGGCAGTCGCGCCAGCTCGGCGATCCGTTCGACGTCATCGCGGCCTACGAGGGCCTCGAGCTCGTGCTCGGAGACGATTCGTGAGGCTGCGCTTCTGGGGCGTGCGCGGCTCGATCCCCGCGCCCGGACCCGAGACCAACCGCTACGGCGGTAACACCTCGTGCGTCACCGTCACCACCCGCGCCGGCGAGCTGATCATCATCGACATGGGCACCGGGCTGATGCCGCTCGGCGCGCACCTGCTGGCCGGCCCGTTCGGCAAGGGCAAGGGCAAGGCGACGATCCTGCTGTCGCACACCCACTGGGACCACATCCAGGGCCTCGGCTTCTTCGCGCCGGTGTTCGTGCCCGGCAACCAGTTCGTCGTCCACGGCCAAGGTCCGTCGAGCGGCCTGCTCGAGAGCATCCTCGAGGGCCAGATGAACCCGCAGTTCTCGCCGCTGTACACGCTCAAGAACCTGGGCGCGACCTTCGAGGTCCGCGCCGTCGTGCCGGGCGTGCCGTTCGCGGCCGGCAGCGTGCAGATCACCGCCCGCGCCAACCCCCACGGCTCGACGACCGCGCTGGCCTTCCGCCTCGACGAGGGTGGCCGCTCGTTCGTGTACGCGTCCGACGCCGGCTATCCCGACGGCGGGCCGGCGGCCGAGGTGCTCGAGCTGTACCGCGGCGCCGACGCGCTGCTGCACGACAGCACCTACGTCCCCGCCGATCAGGCGACCCGGCGCAACCGCGGCTTCTCGTCGTACCAGGACGCCGCCGACGCCGCGATCGCGGCCGGGGCCCGGCGGCTGATCACGTTCCACTACGACCAGGACTACGCCGACGCCGACGTCGACCGGCTGCGCGACGCCTGTCGGGCCTACCTCGACGGCCACGGCGGCGCCGACATCGAACTCACGGCAGCGGCCGAGGGCCTCGAGCTGGACGTGTAGGAGCCCTGCCCTGCCTGGATCTGCGTCGAGCTCGACGTCTAAGTCGTCTAGTAAGTCGTCTAGGCCGCCGGCGCGATCGTCAGGGAACGACGACGAACTCGCGCTTCATCAGCGCGATCAGCGTGTGCGCGCACTCGAGATCGCTGCCCGGGTAGTGATCGAAGACCTTCTGCATCAGGCCGTGATCGAGCACGAGCTGGAAGGTGTCGAGCTCGGCCGGCGACAGGTCGCGCAGCCGGCCGGCGAGCGGGGTCGGCACCGCCAGCGGCGAGCCGAACGGCGGCAGCGCGTCCTCGAGCTGCTTCATCTCGTCGAGCTGGCGGACGCCGTCCATCAGCAGCGCCTCGGTCGACTCGCGGATCTCCTCCATCACCTGCATCTCGACCGAGGGCTCGAGCTCGAAGGTGCCGGTCTGCCAGGTCAGCATCCGGTAGATCGCCTTCTGCGGGCTGATCGCGTAGTCGTCGTCGATCGCGGCGAAGTAGACCTGACCCTTGCGGAAGTAGATCTTGCCGACCTGGCCGCCGGCCGAGACCACCAGCACACCCGACTTGCGGCTGGTCGACAGCAGCTGCAGGAGGTCCGGCAGCGGGATCTCCTCGATCACGCCCGACATCGGTCGGCCGGTGGTCGACGACTGGCGGGCGGCCCCGGCCTCGAGCCGGCGGCGGGCCTCGGCCTCGCTCTCGGCGATGGCGGTGTCGACCGCGACTACCTTGATGATCGAGGTGCCGACCAGGATGCGGTCACCCTCGGCCAGCCGGGCCACACCCTCGATCTTCTCGCCGTTGACGAAGGTGCCGTTGGTCGAGCCGACGTCCTGGATCAGCAGGCCCTGGTCGGTGGTGGTGATCTTGGCGTGGCGCCGCGACACCATGTCCTCGACGAGGACCATGTCGAGGTCGCTGGAACGACCGATCACGATCTCGCGGTTGGACCGGAGGGGGAACTCCCCGCCCTGGTACTTGCCCGAGATGAAGCGCAGCGCGAGCCTGGTCATGTTTCGAAGCGCCCACGAGGCCGCGGCGCGGGAAAAGTCTACGTCTACCGATGGTCGCCGCGCAAGCCGACGACCCGGGATCAGGGCGCGCGATGGACGGATCGTCGGCGACCGCGGTCAGCGACCGTCGGGACCGAGGGCACCCGGTCGCAGGATCCCGACCAGACGCCGGTAGACGTCCTCGGCCACCACCAGGCTCGAGTGTCCGAGGGGCACCGTGACGTTGCTCGCGCCGGGCACCCGGGTCCGCTTCAGCGGCACCACCCAGTCGCGGGCCGCGGCCAGGGTGTGGATCTCGACGTCGGGCGGTAACGGGCCCTGGGCCAGCTCGTCGAGGAAACGGCTCTTGGGCAGGAGCTGCCACGACGATGTCGACCACAGGCCGAGGGTCGCGATCCCGGCCAGCGCGATCCAGGTCCCGGTCACCGGCGTGCCCATCAGCACCAGCTTGCGGACCCGCTTGTGGCCGCCGAGCTTCTTGACCAGGTACAGGCCGATCAACCCGCCCATCGAGTGGCCGATGATGTCGATCTTCTGCCACGGGCTGGTGGCGAGCACGCGCTCGATCTTGCGGTGGATGAGGAACGCCGAGCGCCGGATGTCGCGGGTGTTGAGGGTGCCGATGTTGAACGACACGACGACGAAGCCGTCCTCGATCAGTCGGCGCTCGAGCAGATACATCGAGCCGCGGGTGCCGAGGAAGCCGTGGATGAGCAGCACCGGCGGGACCGCCGGATCGAGGTCGTCGAAGGTGGCCTGGCGCGGGGTGCGGTTGCCGCGGACGAGGCCGCGCAGGTAGGCCAGGCCGTGGGTGCCCCCGGCGAGGTCCTGACCGACGGTGCTGCGGCGGCCGAGCCAGCGCTGCGGCGCCTCGGCGACCCAGCGCGCCACCCACGACGAGCGGCGCACGGTCGCGGTCAGCGCGGCGCGGAGACCGTGCTCGGGCTCGCGGTCGCCGTGCTCGGGGTCGCGCTCGGGGTGCGCGGGTTCAGACGGAGGCGAGTCTCGGCGTCGGCTCATGGGTACGGCGGGCGGGCGACGCGGTGACGCTAGCCGTCGCGGAAGCCCTGAGCCAGCAGTCTAGAGCATTCGAGCGCGTAGGCATGCGCCGCGAGCGTCGCGCTGGGGTAGTCGACGACGTTCCAGGTGCCGCGCAGGCCGAGGGTGCCCCGGCGCGACACCACGGCGGCGCCGTGGCGGTAGACCAGGGCGAACTGATCGCCGGCGCGCAGTGAGCGGGCGTCGCCCGAGGGTGCAGGGCCGGGCGGGGGCTCGAAGGCCAACGGCGTGCCAATGACCAGCTCGGCCGGATGGGGCAGGGCTGCGAGCGCGGCCGAGGCGAACCCGAGCGAGGTCTGGAAGGCCGTCGCCCTCGTCGATTCGACGAGGGTGGCCGCGGCCGGGGCTGGCACCGGGGGCCCGACCGGGGCTGGCACCGGGGGCGCGACCGGCGCCGGGACGAGCTGGATCTTGGCCAGCGGTACCGCGCCCGGCGGTGAGGTGTCCCGGCTGCGGCGATAGGGCGCGGACGGGCGGATGTCCTTGCGCGAGACCGAGCTGTCCGCCGCGTCCGGTCGGGCGCGCGCGGGCCTGGCCGTCGTCGGAGCGTCGCTCCGCTGCGGATCGAGCACGTCGCGAGAGGGAGGCTTGCCCATCCCTCGTGGGTGCCAGGGATGAGCGATCGGCGCCAGTTTTTGGCCGGCGGTGCGAGGGCGCGGACGACGACCCTGGTAAAGTCTGCAGCGTTGGCCACCATTGAAACGGGTCAGCGCCTCGGGCGCTATCACCTGATCGAGCCGCTCGGCGGCGGTCCGTGTGGCGAGGTCTATCGCGCCAAGGTCGTCGGCGTGGCCGGGATGGACCGCCAGTTCGCGGTCAAGCGCATCCACCAGGCGATGGTGGCCGAGCCCGGCGTGTCGGCCAAGCTCAGCCACGCCTGCCGGACCTACGCCGCGCTCGATCATCCGCGGATCGCGCGGATGGCGGAGCTCGGGGTCGGCAACGGCGAGACCTTCACCGTCACCGAGCTGGTCTCGGGCCTCGACCTCAGCCGGCTGCAGGCGGCGGTCAGCCAGAGCGGCGGCGCGCTGTCCGGCGGCCCGGTGCTCGCGCTGGTGTCGGCGGCGGCGCGCGCGGTCGGCTACGCGCACGGACGCGGCGCCAATCACCTCGGCCTGTGCCCGACCAACCTGGTCGCGACGTCGGAGGGCGACGTCCGGGTCACCGACTTCGGCGTGCTGGCCTGCCGGCTGGGGCCGCGGCCCGCCGAGGATCCGTCGCTGGCGGCGCGGTTGCCGTACCTCGCGCCCGAGCAGCTCCTCGGCGAGCCGGTGTCGGCGGCGACCGACGTCTTCTGTCTGGGCGTGATCGCCTACGAGCTGGTCGCCAGCGCGCGTCCGTTCTGGGGCGCCACCGCGCTCGAGCTCGAGCAGGCGATCTTGTCGGGGCGGCCCGAGCCGCTCGAGCTGCCACGGCCGGTGGCGCGGGTGATCGATCGCTGCCTGGCGCGGTCGCCGTTCGAGCGCTTCCCCGACGCCCGGGCGCTGGCCGACGCGCTCGACGCGGCGCTACGCCAGGCGCCGCTCGACGGCGATCGCCGCGAGCTCGGCGACAAGGTCCGCGAGGCGCTCGAGCAGCTCGCCCGGGCCCACGACAGCCAGCTATCAGGCGCGTTCAGCTTCGCGATCCCGGTGGCGCCCAGCGCGCCGCCGCGGCCGCGGCCGGCGATGGCGGCGGTGCCGCTGCCGCTGCCGCCGATCCCGAGCCCGTCGGGCGCGATCCGTAGCGGCGCGCGCCCGGCCAGCCCCGACCCTGGCCCCGGGTCGTCGCCCGCGATCCGGATCCCGATGGGGCCGTTGCCGACGGCACCTGTGCCGGGTCCTGCGGCGCCGGCGATCGTCGCGCCGATCGCGCCCGCGCCCGCGCTGACCGAGCCAGCGTTGATCGAACCCGCGCTGATCGAGCCCGCACCGATCGAGCCGGCTGCGGACGAGATCGTGGCGGCACCGGTCGCGCGGCCCCGGACGCCGGCCATGGGCGTCCCGGTGCTGCCCGTGGCGATCGACGCGCCCGCGGCCGTTGCGCCGCCGTCGCCTTCACCGGTCGCGGCGGTCCCCGACGGGCCGGTCGCGCCCGCACCGGTGGCCGTGTCGCTGCCCGCGGTCCCGCCGCCGCCGGTCCCGTCCCGTCTGGGCGTGACCGCGATGCTGCCGAGCGTCTTCTCGCGGACCAAGCCGGCCAAGGCCGCCTCGGCTCTCACCGCGCCCGCGGCGCCAGCTCCCGAGACGCCCTCGTTCGACGCGGCCCCGGCACCGAAGACGCCGGTGGCCTTCCCCGCGGCCGCCCCGGCTCCGGGTGCCGAGCCACCGCCGTCGATGTTCGAGTCGCTGTGGCCGCCGACCGAGCCGATCCCGGTCGTGCGCTCCGACGGGGCCGAGGCCGACCTGCAGGCAACGTCGGCCGCCGGCGGCGAGCCGTCGCTGTTCGCGCCGCCGCGCCGGACCCCGCGCGCGGTGGAGGTGCCGACGTTCGAGCCCGCGGCCTCGGGCGAGCCCGGCCTCTTGCCGCCGCCGCCGCCGATGCTGGTCCACGTCACCGGCCAGCCCGTCGCGAGCGGCGCTGGTGGCGGTCGTCGCGGGCTGTACGTCGCGCTCGCCGCGCTTGCGCTGGCCGGCGCCGCGTTCGCCGCGGTCACCGTGGTCCGTCACCGCCACGCGGCGAAGGCTGCGGGCCCGCCCGCCTCGGTCGTCGCCGACGCCGGGACGACCCAGGTCGCGATCGCGCCGCCGGTGATCGACGCTGCGGCCGTGCCTCTGCCGCTGGAACTCGACGCCGCGCCGATGGCCGCCGTCCTGCCCGACGCCGCCGAGCCGATCGACGCGGCCGCGAAGCCGGTCATCGATGGCGCGGTCACGCCGCCGGTCGACGCGGCGGCCGCAAAGCCGCCGATCGATGCCGCGCCCGCGAAGCCGCCGATCGATGCCGCACCCGCGAAGCCGCCGGTCGACGCCGCGGAGGAGCCGACGCCGACGATCGACACCGGCCCGCCGGCCACCGGTGACACCTTGGTCCTCGACCTCCAGCCCCACGGCGCCCGCGTGTTCGTCGACGGTCATGAGGTCGGCAAGTCGCCGGCCACGATCCCCGGCACCGACGACCGCCGCGACATCGCCGGGTTCGCCCCCGGCCGTCGCCTGTACACCGCGACCGTCGCCGGGCGCGGCCAGCACCGCGCCACCCTCGCCGAGGCGCCGCACTGGGGTGGCTCGGGCGGCATCAAGGTCCGCTGCAAGGCCGCCAGGCGGTTCTACGTGTTCGTCGACGGCAAGGACACCGGCCAGCTGTGCCCGACCGAGCGCATCGGCCTCGCGGTCGGCAAGCACACCGTCGAGATCTACGATCCGCTGACCCGCGCCCGCCGCAGCTTCCCGGCCGACGTCGTCGACACCGACCACTCCCTCAAGGTCGACGTCGACTAGCGAGCCTTGGCGAGCGATCAAAAATGACTCCGGGCGTTCGGGGTCACGCGTGGAGCATCGGGGTCTGCCTTCCTTTGGCGAGCGACGACGCTGGTCGTCCTTGGCGAGGTCCGCGGCGGTGGCGTGCCGACGCTACTCCTCGGCGTCGTCGTCGAGCTTGGCGCCGCGCGGATCGAGCCCGTACTTGCGGATCAGCTCGCGCAGGTGCTTGCGATCGATCTGCGCCTCGCGCGCCGCCGCCGACAGGTTCATCTTGTGCCGGCGCATCAGGTCCTCGATGTACTCGCGCTCGAACATCTCGACCAGCTGGCCCTTGGCCTCCTTGAACGGCAGGTCGGTGCGGATGCCGAGCGCGGGCGCGCCGCCGTCCTGGGTCAGGGCGTCGTCGACGCTGATCTGGTTGCCCTGGGCCAGCAGGCAGGCCCGCTCGATCGCGTTGCGCAGCTCGCGGACGTTGCCCGGCCACGAGTGACGGATCAGCCGGGCCAGGTCCTCGGGCGCGATCGTCAGGCTCGGCCCGAACGACTGGATGAAGTGTGAGACCAGCAGCGGGATGTCGGCGCCGCGCTCGCGCAGCGGCGGCACCGTGACCCGGATCACCGCCAGCCGGTAGTACAGGTCCTCGCGGAACGCCTTCTTCGCGACCTCGGCGCGCAGGTCGCGGTTGGTCGCCGCCACCACCCGGACGTCGATCTTCTCGTAGGTGTTCGACCCGACCTTGCGCACCGCCCGCTTGTCGAGCACCCGCAACAACGACGGCTGCAGGTCGAGGTCCATCTCGCCGATCTCGTCGAGGAAGATGGTGCCGCCGTGGGCCTCGGCGAACGCGCCCTTGCGATCGCCGACCGCGCCGGTGAACGAGCCCTTGACGTGGCCGAACAGCATCGACTCGATCAGCTCGCGCGGCACCGAGCCGCAGTCGAACACCACGAACGGCCCGTCGCGGCGCGGCGAGTGGTTGTGCAGCTCCTCGGCGATCAGCTCCTTGCCGGTGCCGGTCTCGCCCTCGATCAAGACAGTGGCGTTGGTCGCGGCGACGTCGGCCATCAGCTTGAACAGCTGCCGCATCTTGGTGTCGGCGCCGATGATCG
>JAYVSF010000504.1:0-2290 GCA_043775605.1 Myxococcales bacterium | reverse complement strand
GAGCTGCTCGCCGCCCTCGAGGCGCTCGCGACCTGACCAGGTCGCGGCGTGGTCGCGACCGCGCTCACCGGACGTAGACCTGCCGCGCGGCGAAGCCGGCGCCCTTGGCCATGCGGACCGCGACGCCACCGGCACCGCCGCGTAGCAGCGGCCGGTCTCGAAGCGGAGCTTGTGCATGTAGAGCTCGCCCGGCTTCAGGTCGCCGCCGACCGGTCGACCGAGCGGGGTGAAGCCGTGATTGCGCTGCCGGCGTACCCGGTCAGCACCGCGGTCGCGATCTGCTCCTCGGGGGCCGGGTTCGGCGCGTCGCGCCAGCCGTGCGGCTCGCGTGCCCCCGGCCCGCCGCACGCCGCGACCAGGATGGAGCACACGGACGCGAGCGAGAGCGGCGACGTGCGGGTCATGGCCCGGACACCGTTGCACGGCGCGCGTGGATCAGCATCACCGCGTCGTCGATCCGTTGATCGAAGCGGTCCTGCCACGAGCGCGGCGGGCGTCCCGCCCGCGCTCGTACCCCGGCGATGGCCAGCACCACCACGACGGCCGCGATGATCGCGATCAGCGCGCGCGGCGTCACCCGGCCGACCACCGCCGCGCAGGCCCCGTCTTCGTCGCCGAGCGATCGCGCCACCGCCCAGGCCACGCCGCCGATCGCGGCCCCGACGGCGGTCGCGACCGCGCCGGCCTCGACCGTCGTTCCGACGGCGAGCGCGAGCCCGATCACGACGATCCACGCCCGCCACGGCTTGCGCGCACCGGTCACGGTCAGCGCGGCGGCCAGCGCACACGCCGCCGCGGTCCAGCGCACGTCGACGAGCCCGGTCGGCATCGCGGCGAGCGCGAGCACCACGAGGACGCGGCCCAGCGCCGGGCCCTGCACTGTCGCCGCGAGCGAGAGCACCAGCGTGAACGCCCATCCTTCGTCGCCCAGCGCCAGTCCCAGCGTGGCTCCGCCGGCGCGGCCGACGTCGCCAGCCACGGCTCCGAGCACGGCGGGATCGGTGGTCGACGCCATGATCGACGCGGCCGCGGCGAGGATCGCCAGCAGTCCCAGGCCGAGGGCCGTCACCATCGCACCTGGTGCGCGCGGCGCGGGCGCGGGCGCGGCGCGCGTGCCTGCCGCCCATACCGCCCCGAGCACGAGACCGATCACCACGATGACGTCGCGCGCGAACGCGCCGAGCAGACCGGCGGCCGCCAGCGCGCGGCCCGCGACGAGGTACGCCGCGAACCCCCATGTCACGGCCAGGGCGATCGGCGCGTCGCCGCCATCGGACCAGCGGCCGACCGCGCGCCCCCAGCCGTGGGCCGCACCGGCGAGCGCGACGGTGGCCGCGATCACGGCGACCGCCGGCGCCGGCCGCGCGAACCACAGCCAGCCGACCGCCAGCGCCGGCACCAGCGCACCCGCGACCCGCCGCGCCGGCGGGCTCATGGGTCGACCGCATCCCAACCCACGCGATCGACGCGCGCGAGCCCGAGCTTCGACGACGCCCGCCACGGATCCCCGATGGTCGACAGCACCAGGTAGACGTCGTGCCAGCCGCGCGCGTCGATGTCGATCGGCGGCGCGAAGCGGCCGTCGGCGTCCACCACCTGCGACCAGCGCACCTCGCCGTCGACGATCACGGTCAGCTCCGGCCGCATGAAGATCTCGTCGACCGCGACCCGGCCCTCGACGACGAGCCGGGACCGGCCGCGCCCGCGCACCCTCAGGTGCGCGCGTTCCTTCATCCAGCGCACCGGGGTCCCGGGGCCGGTCATGCAGTCGACACCGAGGTCGACGACGCGGTGCGGCCCCGCCGGATCGAGACACGCGATCGCGGACAGTCCGTCCTCGAACTGCAGCGACGATCGCGACATCAACCCCCACGCCGCGGTCAGTCCCTCGCGCTCGGCGAGCCCGCGCACGAACGCCTCGCGGCTGAGCGGCGCGCCCGGCGTCGTCGGTGCCGCCGTCCGGGTCGCGAGGTCGATCAGCACCAGGCCATCCTCCTCGAACAGGACCACGCGGGTCCGCGCCAGCTCCTGGGCCGTGTCGATGAAGTCGACCATGTACGCCCCCATCACCCGCCACAGCTCGACCTCGAAGAACGTCCGCAGCAGCCAGAACCGTCGGCGGTAAGAGTAGTGTGACGCGTCGCCGCGCACGAACGCCAGGTAGCGGACGCCCTGGCCCTCGAAGTAGGCAGCCACCGGCTCGGCGCCGGCGAACGACGGCATGCCCGGCGGCGGACTGACGTAGGCGGGCGTGTCGAGGTTGATCACGCGGTTTCGTCGGTAGTCGAGG
>JAYVSF010000503.1:0-2077 GCA_043775605.1 Myxococcales bacterium | reverse complement strand
TGGGCGACGAGCAGCGCGAGCGTCATCGCCGCGGCGATCACGTGCACCGGCAGCCAGGCGCGCAGCGCGGCGGTCAGCGCGCGCCGGCCGGGCAGCGCCCGCAGCTCGACCGCGATCCGGCACAGCGGCTCGAGGCCGTCGAGCCGACCCTGGCCACGGCCGTCGAGCACGCGCTCGATCCGGACCCGCAGCCGGCGCTCCTCGGCGCCGAGGTCGCGACCCGAGGCCAGGAGCGTGACCCAGCCGAGCGGGGCGCGGGCGTAGGGCGCGAGGATCCGCGCGACCAGATGTTTGACCAGCTCGCCGGCGCCGCTGGTCTCGCGGAACAGCCGCGCGCGCAGCTCGGCGGCGTGGCCGGCGAGATCCTCGGGCAACGCGCCCTTGCGCTCGAGCCGGGTCAGCGCGCGTGGCAAGATCCGATACGCGAGCGCGCCGAGGCCGCCGGCCAGGGTGGCGAGCGTGACCGCGAGGGTGAGCGCGCCCGCTGCCGACGGTGGGACGCGACCGTGGCCGTGCGCTAGCGCCGCGGCCGGCAGCGCGAGCCCGAGCAGCACGTGGACGACGAGTGGCCCGCGGGTGCGCGAGCGCGGCGCCGCTGGCAGCTCGCCAGCGAGGGCGTCGCGCGCGGCCCGGGGTCGCAGGCGGCGACGGACGAGGCGCTTGGGCACGGCGTAGGCGGCGAGGCCGACCAGGCCGAGGCCCGCGATCACGCCGGCCGCGAGGCCGAGGCCGCGATCGGGCGACCACGGGGCGCGCAGCGCGACGGCGGCGAGGATCACTGCGGCGGCGAGGATCAGGGCGGCGCCCGGGACGTGGGCACGCGGGGCCGCGGCCAGCGCGGTGAGCGCGGGGCCGGCGCCCGGATCGACTCGACGACCGAGCTGCCGTGCGACCTCGGCGATGTCGCGCGCGGGCTCGATCCGGATCAGCGAGCCGGTGGGGCAGGCCTCGACGCACGCCGGCGCCTCGTACCCGCGGCACAGGTCGCACTTGACCGCGACCTCGGGCGACAGGCCGAGCACGGTCCTCGCCGCGAGCCGGCCCGCGGCGGCGTCGGTCGCGGCCAGGGCGGTGGACGCCCGCGGCGCGCTGGCCTGGATCACCGGCAGCGACCGACGCGTGGACTCGGCGGGCGGCCGGGGCGCGAGCTGGACGTTGTCCCACGGGCAGCCGCGTACGCAGTTGCCGCAGCCGGTGCACAGCTCGGCGCGGATGAATACCTCGCCGGTCGGGTCGCGGCCGATCGCGCCGGTCGGGCAGTCGATCATGCACGCGGCGTGGCGGCAGTGCTGGCAGGTGTTGGGCAGGAGCAGCGTCGCCGAGCGTGCGCCGTCGCCGCCGATCGGGGTGACCAGCTTGTCGCCGCGCCGCTCGAGGCGGCTGACCCCGTGGACCTCGGCGCAGCTCCACGCGCAGTGGCCACAGCGGACGCACGAGTCCTGATCGATCACGAGCAGGCTGCGCGCTACCTGCAGGCGGTAGAGATCCTGGAACACGTGCTGGGTCGAGCGGGTGGCGGCGCCGCCGACCGCCGTGGCCGGGGCCGCGCGATCGTCGTTGGCGACCCGGCGCAGCCGCGCGAGCAAGCCGGGGTTGCGATCGGCCAGGGTCCGCAGCACGGCGCGCGGCACCACCGCGCACCAGGCGTCGCCGGCGGCCACGGCCGAGGTCGCGCGATCGCGGGCGGCCAGGGCCTCGTCGTCGCCGACCGCGTCGCCGCGCGCGAGGTAGGCGAGCACCGCCGGCCGCTCGCCACCACCCTGGAGCTGGACCAGGCCCTCGACGACGAGGTAGGCGTGATCGGCGCGATCGCCGACCTCGTACAGGTGCTCGCCGCGGGCGAAGCGCTGGAGGGTGACGCCGTCGAGGAGCAGCTCGAGATCGGCGGCGGCCAGCGCGCGGCCCAGGGCGCTGTCGGCCAGCAGCTCGCGGGTCGCCGCGCGCTCGAGGTAGCGGATCTCGCGGGCCCCGGCGGCCTGGGCCTGGCCGCGGCCGAGCGCGCGCAGCAGCACCGCGATCGGCACCTCGGCCAGCCGGGTGCCGGCGGTGGCGCTGGCCGTGGCCCGGCGCGGCAGGC
>JAYVSF010000502.1:0-10505 GCA_043775605.1 Myxococcales bacterium | reverse complement strand
GCCGACGTCGAGGTGGCCGAGAAACGCGGTGCGGCCGAGCTTGGTGTAGCGCAGGCGATAGGTGGTGTACGGCAGGTCGGCGCCGACGAAGCCGGCCTCACGCACCCGATCGGCGCGCCGGCGATCGCGGGCCCCGGCCCGGTCGCGCGCGTCGCGGTCGTCGCTGCCGGCGTCACGATCGGCCTCGGCCGGCGAGCCGCCGCCGCGCAGGCTGATGTCGAGGCCGACCCGATCGTCGTCGAGGATCGCGGCCGGGCCGGCGCCGGGCCGGTGGCGGGCGTCGAGCGAGCGCAGCGCGACCAGCCGGTCCTCGCGCATCCGGGTCAGGTCGCAGGCGACGCCGCAGTCGTAGCAGACCAGGCGCCGGCGATCGGGCTCGGCGTCGTCGAGGTTAGTGTGATGCACCAGCATGCCGGCGACCTTGCCGCACGGCGGCGAGGCCCGGCCCTTGACCGCCTTGCGGTACTCTTGCAGCAGGAAGCCGTCCTCGAGCCCGACGTCGAGGTGGTCCCACGGCAGCCGCGCCGTCACCGGCCGGGTCCCGAGGTAGGCGTCGACGTCGACGCCGCGCTCGGCCAGCACCGCGGTCCAGCGCTCGAGGTCGAACACCTCGTCCCAGCCGTCGAAGCGGGCGCCGCGCCGCCACACCTCCTCGATGACATCGGCCAGCCGGCGATCGCCGCGCGACATGATGCCCTCGATGAAGGAGATGCCGGCGTCGTGGACCTTGAGCCGCAGCGCGCGCTGACGCAGCGACGACCGCAGCACCACCTGCTTGCGCTGGATCTCGGCCAGCGGGTCCTGCGCGCACCACTGCAGCGGCGTGTGCGGCTTGGGCACGTGCGAGCTGACCGACACCGTGACCTCGGCCCGCTGCGGCGACAGCCGGGCGCCGATCGCCAGCATCCGCTCGCCGGTCTCGACGATGCCGCGGACGTCGACGTCCTCCTCGGTCGGCAGGCCGATCATGAAGTACAGCTTGACCCGGTGCCAGCCGCGCTCGAACACCTTGCGCGCGCTGTCCTCGATGTGCTGCTCGGTGATGTTCTTGTTGACGACGTCGCGCATGCGCTGGGTGCCAGCCTCGGGCGCGAAGGTCAGGCCGCTGATCCGGGTCTGGGCCAGCTCGTCGAGGATCTCGTCGGGCAGGCCGTAGGCCCGCAGCGACGCCACCGACATCGACACCCCGCGCCGCTTGAGCTCGCCGGCCAGCCGCTTGACCAGCGGCGAGATGCTCGAGAAGTCGGCGGTCGACAGGCAGGTCAGGCCGGTCTCCTCGTAACCCGCCGCGTCGAGCCCACCGAGCACGCTGGCGACGATGCTGTCGGGGCTGCGCTCGCGCACCGGTCGGTACAGCATGCCGGCCTGGCAGAACCGGCAGCCCTCGGTGCAGCCGCGCGCGATCTCGACCGAGGCCCGCTCGAACACCGCCTCGGCGTACGGCACCGGGGTGTCGGTCGGGAACGGATAGGCGTCGAGGTCGGCCACCATCGCCCGCCGGACCCGGGTCGGGACCCGGGGATCGAGCGGCGCGCCGACGACGATCATGCCGGTCGCCTCGTCAGTGACGGTGGCATAGAGCGCCGGCACGTAGACCGGGAAGCGGGCCGCCAGCTCGGCCAGCGCGTCGGCGCGGGTGCGGACGCCGGCGGTGATCTCACGGCGCAGCGCGGCCCAGGCCAACACCAGGTCGGGCAGCTGCTCCTCGGCCTCGCCGAGGAACGCGGCGTCGATGAACGGCACCAGCGGCTCGGGGTGGCTGGCCACCGGCCCGCCGACCAGCACCAGCGGCGCGTCGGCGGCGCGGTCGACGGCGCGCAGCGGCAGCCCGCCCAGTTCGAGCATCGTCAGCACGTTGGTGAAGGTCAGCTCGTACTGCAGCGACAGCCCGACGACGTCGAAGTCGCACAGCCGGGTCTGCGACTCGAGCGAGATCAGCGGCAGGCCGGTCTCGCGGAGCTGGGCCTCCATGTCGAGCCATGGCGCGAACGCCCGCTCGGCTGCGATCCGCGGGTGCCGGTTGAGCAGGCTGTAGAGGATCTTGGTCCCGAGGTGGGACATGCCGATGTCGTAGACGTCGGGGAACGCCAGCACGACCCGGGCGTCGACGGTCGCCGGATCCTTGGTGACCGACTGGTACTCACCGCCGAGGTAGCGAGCGGGCTTGTTCACTTTGTCGATGATGTCGGCGTAGAGGTGGCGCATCCCGGCCCATCGTTAGCCGATTCCCGGGGCGCGCGCCATCGGCTTGCGATCGGCGAGGCCGCGGGGCGATGCCGGGCGACTGTGGGCTGACTTACCGGCCATGCAGCCAGGCGACGGCGCGGGCTCGGAGGTCTTCGCGTGATCGGCATCGCGTCGTCAACGAAGGGCTGTCACTCGCGCCGACCTTGTGATTGGATGCGGGCCTCGTCGTACCTGGAGGATCCGTTGAAGCTCGCCACCCGCCTGATCGTCGCCTCGTTCGCCTCGCTTGCACTCTTCGCGGTCGGCTGCGGGCCCACCGGCTCCGGCGTCGGCGGCGACGACACCCCGCCCGGCGACGACGACACCCCGTGCACCGTGAGCGGCGACGAGAGCACGCCCGCCACCTGCGGCGACAGCCACGACAACGACTGCGACGGCAAGTTCGACTGCGAGGACCCGGACTGCTCGGGCATCGGCGCCTGCCCGGTCTGCGGCGAGGTCGACACCACGCCCGGCGCCGGCATCGTCCTGCCCGACGGCATCGTCGGCTCGGCCTGCACCACCAGCGCCGAGTGCGGCGGCGCCACCCCCAACTGCGTCGAGAACGAGTGCCACGGCTCTTACACCTCGACCCTCGATGTCATCGGGTTCGGTCCGAACCAGACCTTCGACAACGTCAACCTCATCGAGTCGGTGTGCGTGACCATGGAGCACTCGTGGCTCCGCGACATGGAGATCCGGCTGATCGCGCCTGGCGGCCAGCTCGTCCGCATGCAGAAGTTCCTCGGCCGCACCGGCGGCGAGATCTACCTCGGCCAGGCCAACGACTGCGACGAGGATGCGCCCCAGCCCGGCACCGGCGCGATGTACTGCTGGAAGCCGACCGCGACCAACCCGCCGATGCTGGACTACGCCAACAGCGGCTCGCCGATGAGCACGGCCGCGACCTGCGACGGCTTCGGCTTCGATGCCGACGAGCTGCCGCCCGGCGACTACGCCGCCGCCGACCCGTGGAGCCAGCTCATGGGCTCGCCGCTCAACGGCTCGTGGAAGTTCGTCGTGACTGACCTGTGGCCGATCGACAACGGCTTCCTCTTCAACTGGACGATCCGGTTCAACGCCAACGCCGTCGCCGACTGCTCGGGCCCGATCATCAACTGATCGGCGGACGCGTTACAGACGTCTTACGACCCGGTGTGCGGGGCCATGCGTTGCTTGGCTCATGAACCTCACCGCCGCCCTGTTCACCAGCACGTTCACGATCGTCGTCGCCGCCGGCCTGGTCCAGCTCGACGCCGGGCCCGAGGCCGACGGGCCAGCGCGCAAGCCGGCCATGCACGAGGCGGTCGTCGGTGGCCGCCACCTCCAGGTCAGCCTCGATCGCGAGCGAGTCCCGGCCGGCGAGGCCGTCCACCTGACCATCACCGCGACCGACCCCGACGCCGGCACGGGCGGGCGGCTGCGGATCGCGCTGCTCGAGCAGTCCGGGTCGCGGATGTCGCGGGTGATGATGCCGCCGACCGAGGTCTGGCATCACGAGGTGCGCCTTGGCCGTGAGCCGCTGTCCGTGCCCGTGACCCTGGGCGGGCCCGCGGACGGCGTGATCGCAGGCAGCGGGGCCGCCGGCGATCCGCTCACGATCGCCGGTCGCGCGACCCAGTACACCGTGGTCGTGACCGCGGCGCCGCCCGACGGCAAGGGTCACGGTGGCGCCCTGGCCAGCGCCGAGGCCGACACCGTCGCCGGGCTGTACGTGCCGGTGTTCGCCTACCAGCCCGAGGCCTTCCGCCTCACCATCGACCCGCCCGCCGCCGGCAAGCCCGGCGACCCGGTCGACGTGACGGTGCGGGTCAAGAGCCTGGCCGGCAAGCCCCTCACCGGCATCTCGCTCGGCCTGTCGAGCGAGGTCTTCGCGATCGACGACCAGCCGCGGATCGCGTCGCTGGCCCCGGGCGCCGAGCAGGTGGTCCACCTCCACGGCCATCGCACCGCGGTCGCCGCCGGGCCGGTGACGCTGCAGGCGTTCGCCAGCGCCGACTACGGTGGCACCGCCGGGGCCTGGGCCACGATCGACGCCACCGACGGCAGCCTGGTCGCCCGCGCCAGCGAGCCGTCGGTCCCCGGCGGCCTCGACTTCTAGGACCGCGCGATGCGCCCGAAGCTTCGCCACCTCGTCGCACCGCTGCTCGGCCTGATCGCCGGCGCGCTGGTGCTGTTCGCCGCCCAGGCCGCCGGGCTGACCTCGCGCCCGGGCCACCCGCGCTTCCGGGTCGTCGCCGAGGACGCCAGCGCCCCGTTGACGAAGCTCGCGATCCACTACGCGCCGGCGGCCGACGACGTCGCGCTGCCGGTGTGGCGCCAGCTCTTCCGGGTGCTGCCGACCCGGGTCGAGATCGAGGTCGCGGTCGCGACCGCCCCCGACTTCGCGCGCTTCCAGTCGCTGATGGCCGCGGCCGGCGTCGATCACCTCGACCGGTTTCGGCCGGTGGTGGTCGGTCGCGAGATCACCACCTGGTCGCGCGATCGCTTCGCCGCGCTGGTCGGCGCCGGCGGCGGTGGCGCGGTGCTGGCGCCCCCGGCGGTCGAGACTGCGTTCGGCGGCCGGGCCGGCGACATGCTCGCGCCCCACGTGCTGGCACGCGCGGTCTGGGACCGGCCGGCGCGGATCGCGCGGGTCGTGTTCGAGGGCGGCGACCTCGCGGCGTCGGCCCACACGCTGTTCGTCGGCGCCGAGCTCCAGGTGCGATCGCGCGGCCGCGGCGCCGCCGACCGCGCCACCGTCGACGCCGAGCTCCGCCGCCACGTCACCGGCGACGTGGTCTGGCTGGGCGACCTACCCGGTGACGTCCCCCACCACCACGTCATGATGTACATGGTCCCGCTCGACGATCGCACCGTGCTGGTCGGCGACCCCCGCGCCGGCGCCGCGCTGGCACGGACGGAGCCGGCCGCCGCCGGCCTCGAGCTCGATCCCGATCTCGACGGCCACGCCCGTCGGTTCGATCACGTCGCAGCGTTGCTGGCGGCGCGCGGCTTCCGGGTCCTGCGCATGCCCGTGGTCGTGCTGGCCGGCGCCGGCGCCTACGTCACCTACACCAACGCGCTGTTCGATCGCGAGCCCGGCCCCGGCGGACGCCCGGTGGTCTACCTGCCAACCTACGCCCTGCCCCGGCTCGACGACGCCGCCGCTCGCCAGTACCGCGACCTCGGCTACGTCGTGCGGCCGATCGACGTGTCGGGCCTCTACCATCTCAACGGCTCGCTCGGTTGCCTGGTGAACGTGATGGCCCGCGCCACCTGACCCGTCGCGATCGGTGCGGCCTCGGGCTGGAGCCGGGCGGCGCGCCGTGGAACACTGCGGCCCGTCGGGGGCCACGATGAGCACGTCGGAGATCTACCTCATCGCGATGGTCATCATCTTCGCGGTGCCGTTCCTGGTGTGGCGCCTCGGCCGCACCGACTACTGGGCGCCGCTGGTGGTGGTGCAGATCATCACCGGCATCGCGCTCGGCCCAGGCGCGCTGGGCGCCGCCTGGCCCGCTTACTACCACTTCGTCTTCAACCCGCCGGTGACCCAGGCCCTGACCGGCGTGGCCTGGTGGGCGGTGATGATCTTCGTCTGGATCGCCGGCATCGAGCTCGATCTCGCCGCGGCCTGGCGCGACCGGAGCGAGGTCGGCATCACCGCCGGGCTGGCGCTGGTGGTGCCGATGGCCCTCGGCTGCGGTGCGGCCTTGCTGCTGCCCGGTCACGGCTGGCTCGGCGCCCACGGCGAGTCGTGGCAGTTCGCGCTCGGCATCGGCATGTCGTGCGCGGTGACCGCGGTGCCGATCCTCGTGCTCCTGATGGAGAAGATGGCGATTCTGCGCCAGCCGCTCGGCCAGCGCATCCTGCGCTACGCCAGCCTCGACGACATCGCGATCTGGTCGGTGCTGGCGGCCATCCTCGCCGACTGGCACCGGCTCGGCCGGCAGGGCCTGTTCCTCGCCGCCTTCGCCGCCGCCGCCTGGGCCATGCGCCACCTGATGCGGCGCCTCGCCGAGCGCGACCGCTGGTACGTCGCCGTGATCTGGCTGGCGACGGTGGCGCTGGGTGCCGACTGGTGCGGCCTGCACTTCATGATCGGCGCGTTCCTGGCCGGCGCCGTGCTCGACGCCCACTGGTTCGGCCAGGACCGCATGGATCTGCTGCGCGACAACGTGCTGCTGGTGCTGATGCCGGTGTTCTTCTTGTCGAGCGGCCTGCGCACGCAGTGGGGCGCGGGCGGCGCGCTGGTGGTCGTGGCCGCCGGGCTGTTCTTGCTGGCCCAGCTCGTCGGCAAGCTGGTCGGCGTCGGCCTGGCCGGCCGCATCCTCGGCTGGTCGCGCGCCGAGGCCCTCGCGGTCGGGTTCCTGCTGCAGACCAAGGCGCTGATCATGATCATCTTCGCCAACGTGCTGCTCGACAAGCAGGTCATCAGCGCTGACACCTTCACCGCGCTGTTGCTCATGGCGGTGGCCAGCACGATGATCACGGTGCCGGCAGTGACGCCGCTCTTGCGCCGGCTGAAGCTGGGTCGGTTCGCCCCGAGCGCCTGAGGCTCCGTGCTTCCTCGGCCCCGGCGATGCTGATAGCGTGGCAGCCGATGCTCGCCGCCCCCGTCCGCCCGATCGCCGCCAGGCGCGCGCGGCGGTGGCGTGGCCGGCTCGCGCTGGGCGGGCTGGTCGCGCTCGCGGGCTGCGGCCGGACCGCGTCGATCGACGACCACGCAGTGCAGGACGGCGTCGATATCCGGCTGGAGGGCGAGGGCTCGACCTGGCGGGCGTCGCTGCTGCTGCCCACGGGCACGGCCGGCCGCGTGCTCGAGGTGCCGGTCGGCCGCGAGGTCCACGTCCCGCTCGGCGCCGAGGTCCGGTTCGCGCTGACCAGCCGCGACTACATCTGCGACTTCTCGCTGCCGGAGCTCGACGCGCGCGACTTCGCGGCGCCCGAGCTGCCCGGCCAGCTCCGGGTCCGCCCGGACCACGCCGGCCACTACCAGCTGCGCGGCGACGAGCTGTGCGGGCTGCCCCACGGCGACCAGGCCCGCGGCCTGCTCGTCGTTGAAGATCACGGTTCCTGGAAGTCCTGGGTCGCGGCGCGCAGGCGCGCGGCCGAACGCGAGGCCAGCACACGATGAGTCGAAGCCAGTCGAAGTCCCGGTGGTACGTGGTCGTGATGGGCTTGCTCGCGATCGCGGGCGCCGGCGGATGTCGCTCGCGCTCGAAGGGGCAAGGCCGCCCGCCGGTCGCCGCCGCCGCAGCGCCGCGAGTGCTGGCCACGTTGCCCGAGTTCGTGCTCGCCGACGAGCAGGGCGGCTCGCTCGATCTCTACGACCTGCACGGCACGGTCTGGATCGCCGACTTCATCTTCACCCGCTGCGACGGGACCTGCCCGCTCATCACCAAGCACATGGCCGACCTCCAGCGCGAGCTGGCAGCCGCACCGGCGACCAAGGGCGTGCGGCTGGTGTCGTTCAGCGTCGACCCCGAGTTCGACACGCCCCCGGTGCTGCGCGAGTTCGCCAAGGCCAGCGGCGCCGACCCCGCGCGCTGGAGCTTCCTGACCGGCTCGAAGGCCGCCGTCCGCGGCCTCATCACCGACGGCTTCAAGCTGCCGGTCGCCGAGCAGAAGGATCCGGCGATGCCGATCATGCACAGCCAGAGCTTCGTGCTGGTCGACGGCGCCGGCCGGGTCCGCGGCCTGTGGGACGCGCTGACCCCCGACGGGCAGCAGCAGCTGCGGGCGACCCTGGCTCAGGTCGTCGCCGAGCCGAGCCCGAGCCAGGCACCGATCGGCGGCGACGTGTTCGTGCCGCCGGACCTCGAGACGCCGCCCTGGCTGGCGCCGCGCGCGGCCGAGCAGCTCGCCGCCGAGGCGACCATCAAGGCCCGCCACGACTTCACGTTCACCGACCGGGTCGGCGCCAGCGGCATCACCTTCCGCGGCGTGTCGTCGACCGACATCGGTCGCTTCTACCACGCCGCGCACTACGACCACGGCACCGGGGTCGCGGCCGCCGACGTCGACGGCGACGGCCGCCCCGACCTCTACTTCGTCAACCAGGTCGGGCCGAGCGCGCTGTACCGCAACCTCGGCGCCGATCGCTTCGACGACATCACCGCGCAGGCCGGGGTCGCGATCGGCGATCGCGCGACGGTGGGCGCGGCCTTCGCTGACGTCGACAACGACGGCGATGCCGATCTGCTGGTTACCTCGGTGCGACGCGGGAATCTGCTGTTCGCCAACGACGGCAAGGGCCACTTCACGGACGTGACCGAGCACGCCGGGCTCGGCGGCAACCACGGCCATGGCAGCGGCGCGGTGTTCTTCGACTACGACAACGACGGCCTGCTCGATCTCTTCGTCACCAACGTCGGTCGCTACACCACCGACGAGAAGCGGGCCGACGGGCTGTGGGCGGCCTTCCCCGACGCCTTCGCCGGCCACCTCCACCCCGAGCGCTTCGAGCAGTCGCAGCTGTTTCACAACCTCGGCGGCGGCCAGTTCAAGGACGTGTCGGCCGCGACCCACCTGACCCACTCGGCGTGGAGCGGCGAGGCGACCCCGTACGACTACGATCAGGACGGCCGGACCGACCTCTACGTGCTGTCGATGCAGGGTCACGACCAGCTGTGGCGCAACGGCGCCGACGGCCTGTTCAACAACTCGATCGCGCGCAAGGTCTTCCCGGCGACGCCGTGGGGCGCGATGGGGGTCAAGGTCCTCGACTGGAACGGCGACGGCCAGCTCGACTTGTACGTCACCGACATGCACACCGACATGGCCACCGACCTCGCGCCCGAGGACGACAAGAAGAAGCACGCCCCGCGCACGATGTTCCCTCTCCGCTTCCTCGGCACCGACGGCGCCCACATCCTCGGCAACGCGCTGTTCACGCCGCGCAGCTCCGGCACCCGCGAGTTCGACGACATGTCCGAGATCGCCAACGTCGAGACCGGCTGGCCGTGGGGCCCGAGCGCCGGCGACCTCAACGCCGACGGCTGGCCCGATCTCTTCGTGTCGGCCGGCATGTGCTACCCGTTCCGCTACCACGGCAACGACGTGCTCCTGAACGAGGCTGGCGCCCGCTTCGCCGACGCCGAGTACGTGCTCGGAGTCGAGCCGCGCCGGCGGATCGCGCGGCCGTGGTTCACGCTCGACTGCGATGGCGGCGATGTCGAGCAGCCGCTGTGCAAGGGCGCGACCTCGCCGGCGGCGCCCGATCCCGCGACGGTCAGCGCCGGCGCGGCGCGCAGGGGCACGATCACGGTGTGGGCGTCGCGCGGCAGCCGGTCGGCGGTCATCCTCGATCTCGACGGCGACGGCGACCTCGACGTGGTCACCAACAACTACAACGACGTGCCGCAGGTGCTCATCAGCGACCTCGCCGAGCACGGCCCGCTCCACCGGGTCACCGTCCGGCTCACCGGCACCCGCGCCAACCGCGACGGCCTCGGCGCGCTGGTCACGGTCATCGCCGGCGGCCGCCCGCAACTCCAGGTCAACGACGGCAAGTCGGGCTACCTCGGCCAGAGCGTGCTGCCGCTGTACTTCGGCCTCGGCGCCGCCGATCACGCCGATGAGGTCCAGGTCCGCTGGCCCGGCGGCAAGCTCCAGACCGTGCCCGGCCCGTTCCCATCGGGCACCGCCATCGTCGTCGAGCAGCCCAGGTAGCGCCTTGCTGGCGGCGAGCGACGCGGTAACGTCGCAGGATGCTCGGCCGCACCGCCTCTGCCTTCGCGTCCTTCGCCCTCGTGCTCGCCCTCGGTGCCTGCAGCAAGGCCGAGCCGGCCACCCGAAAGTCGGCCGTACCGCCGGTGGCCAAAGGCCCGACCGCGCAGCCTGGCGATCCGGCCAGCCTGCCGGCACCGGGCGTCGCCCCGCCATCCGTCGCCGCACCTGCTAGCCTCGCGACCATGTGGACCACACCGATCAAGACCCTCGCTGGACAACCCACCACCCTCGCCGCCTATCAGGGCAAGGCCCTGCTGGTGGTCAACGTCGCCAGCAAGTGCGGCCTCACCCCGCAGTACGAGCAGCTCGAGGCCGTGGCCAAGCAGTACGAGAGCAAGGGCCTCACCGTCATCGGCTTCCCGTGCAACCAGTTCGGCGGCCAGGAGCCGGGCTCGGCCGAGCAGATCCAGGAGTTCTGCTCGACGACCTACGGCGTCACCTTCCCGATGATGGAGAAGATCGAGGTCAACGGCGCCGGCCGCCACCCGATCTACCAGGCGCTGACCCCGATCCCCGACGCCAGCGGCCACCAGGGCGACATCCGCTGGAACTTCGAGAAGTTC
>JAYVSF010000501.1:0-2621 GCA_043775605.1 Myxococcales bacterium | reverse complement strand
AGCCGGACGATCGGCGCGAACCGGCGATCGCGCAGCTCGCTCTCGATCAGCTCGAGCAGGTCGGCGGCCTCCTCCTCGTCGCGCTCGGTCACCGCGTTGCGGGTGACCCGGAACAGCGCGCTCGACTCGATCTCCATGCCCGGGAAGAGCAGGTCGAGGTTCCTGGCCATCACGTCCTCGAGCCCGACGAAGCGGTTGCCGTCGACGCGGAGGAAGCGCGGGATGCCGGCGCCGACCGGGACCTTGACCCGGGCGAGCAGCGGATCGGGATCGCCGGGGTAGTGGAGCGTGACCAGCAGGTTGAGCGACAGGTTGGAGACGAACGGGAACGGGTGGGCCGGATCCATCGCCTGCGGCGTGACCAGCGGGAAGATGTTCTGCAGGTAGTAGTCGCGCAGCCGGGCCTGGTCGGCGGCGTCGAGCTCGTGCCAGCCGGTCAGCGCGACCCCGGCGGCGCGCAGCGCGAGGAGCACGCGGTCGATGATCGCGGCCCGCCGGCGCTCGAGGTCGCCGATCACGCGCAGGCACTCGACGATCTGCTGGGTCGGGGTCCGGCCGTCAGGGGTGGCGGCGTGCAGGCCGGCGCCGACCTGCTGCTTGAGACCGCCGATCCGCTTCTGGAAGAACTCGTCGACGTTGTTCGACACGATCGCGATGAACTTGAGCCGCTCGAGCAGCGGCACCCGATCGTCGTCGGCCTCGTGCAGCACGCGGTCGCAGAAGCTGAGGTAGGTGAGCTCGCGGTTGAGGTACAGCTCGGGCGCGCCGAGGTCGGTCGGCAGCGGGCCGCCGAGGCCGGGGTGGGGAGCGGTCCGCCGGCCGTCGGCGGTAGGCTCGGGGGCGGGGCTGACGTCGGCGCGACCGGCGAGGTCGCCGACGGCCGCGGTGATCGGCCCGCTGGTGTCGAGCCCCACCAGCTCGATGACCCGGTGGATGCCGGAGTGACTGGCGCTGGTCGGCATGACGCCCCAGTATAGCGCCGCCCCGGTGACGGGACGGTGACGCCCGCTCAGGGCGTCATCACGACGCGGCGCGCGGGCTCAGGTCGGCGGTGGCCAGCCCGCGCACGCCGGCGGGCGTCACGATCCAGATCAGCCCGTAGCCGACGTGATACGGCCGGGGCTCGACGGCGTCAGCCGGCAGGGCATAGACCTGACCGCCCGCGGCGTGCAGCTCGCGCCGCGCGGGGTCGTAGGTCAGGCCATCGCCGAGGCCGGCGGCGGGCGGGGCCGGCGCTGCCATCGGGGCCCCGGTCATCAGCTCGAACCCGGCCTCGTGACCGGTCGCGGTCGCGCCGACGACGTCGGCGTCGATCCACACCCGGGTCGGGGCCCAGGGCAGGGTCCGGCGCCAGGTCAGCGCGTGGCCGGCGAGGTCGACCGCGATCAGCACCGCGCCGCCCTCGGCGGTGGCCAGCGCCTCGATGGTGTGGGCGTCGGCGCCGGTAGTGCCGACCTCGGGCAAGGTCCAGGCCTCCGGCGCGATCGGCAGCGTCGGATCGAGGTCGAACGAGTCGATCTTGGAGCCGTGGACCAGATCGAACGCGAACAGCTGGGGTCGGCCGCCGCGGATCACCCGCACGGTGGCGACCGCCCGGGTCGCGGCCGCGGCCATCACACCCGGGTGCCCGGCGTAGCGTGGGATGAGCCCGCTCCAGTGCCGGCGCAGGCCCGGGGCCTCCTCCTGCTCGGTCCACAGCTCGACGAAGTCGCGGTCGCTCGACCGCTCGTGGCGGATGGCCAGCACGCCGTCGGGGGTGGCCAGCGCATCGATGAACGCGCCCGGCACCGGTCGCGCGCCGATCAGGAACCACGAGGCCAGCCCGCCGGCACCGAAGCCGACCACCAGCACGATGATCGCGACGCGACGCCCCGAGTAGCTGGCCATCGCGGCCTCCTGGTCAGGTCACCGCGTCGTCGGCGTCGGCCTCGTCGGCCTCGTCGGCGACCGGTGCGTTGGGCAGGTGCTTGGGCGCGGGCAGGCCGATGCCGCCGTGCTCGAAGGCGCGCGGCCGGTGGAGCTTGCCGGGCGCGCCCTTGGCGGCGGCCAGCACCTTGCGACCGGTGGCGAAGAACACCGTGACCTTGCCGGGCTCGCAGACCTCGACCACGCCCTGACCGAAGGTCGGGTGCTCGAGCCGCTCGCCGGGGGCGAACTCCTCGCTGGCCTTGTAGGTGCGGACCGGCAGGGTGAGATCGGCGGCGACGGCCGGGGTCGGAAACCGCTCGACGACCTTCTCGGCGCGGGGCGCCCGCGGCTTGGCTGTCGACGACGCGCGTCGTGGCGTCGGCGTGCCGGCCTTCTTCGGGTTCTTGTAGCGGTGCTGGCCTTTGCACTCCTTGCAGATGACCTGCACGATGTCCTCGCCGACCTTCGCGACGACGACGTGCCACACGTCGCCACACTTGCTGCACAGGGCTTCGATGTCGGCTCCGACCGGGGGGCTCATGCGGCGCGCACTATACCGACCCAACCCCTCCTGGCCACGCCCGTTCCGCCTGAATGTTGCAGATCGGCGTCGACGGCCGCTCAGGGGTCGGAAGTGGATCTAACGTCGGGCATGAGCCTGATCCGCCTCCGCCCCCTGTCCGAGGCCGACGTCGACGACATCCTCGGCTGGG
>JAYVSF010000500.1:0-1505 GCA_043775605.1 Myxococcales bacterium | reverse complement strand
GTCGCCACCGACGGCCACGGCACCCGGATCGATCTCGGCGACGCCGTGGTCGACGTCGGCCCGGACACCCGGTTCGAGGTCGTGCGGGCGGCCGGCGGGATCGCGATCGAGCTCGCCACCGGCGACGTCCGGCTCGAGGTCCCGCCCCGTCACGCCCGGCCGCCGCTGTGGGTCCACGCCGGCGACGTCGGGGTGCGCGTGGTCGGCACCGGCTTCAGGGTCCACCGCGGCGCGACCACCGACGTCGAGGTCACGCACGGTGTGGTCGAGGTCCATCGCGGTCCGGCGCTGGCCCGGGTCGCGACCGGCGAGCGGTGGTCGTCGACCGACGGCGCGGTGGTGGCGATGACCGCGCTGGCGGCGGACCACGACCATGCCGCCGACTCGGCCGCCTCGACCGCGTCCACGACCGCCGCCGGTGCTGGCATCGGACCGTCGACGATCGCCGCGGACGCGCTCGCGCTCGGACCGACCGCGACCGGCCCAGGCCTCCACGATCGTCGCCAGCCGGCCCTGCCCGGCGGCCCGGCGATGCCGACCGCGACCGGCGACACCCCCGCGGTCCGCACCACCGATCGACCTCGCCCGCGCGTCGCACCGCCGCTGCCGCCGACCGGGCCCGCCATCGTCGTCGGCCCACCGCCCGATCTGCGGGCCGAGGTCCTGGCCGTGGCCGTGAACGCCGCGCCGCCACTGGCCGCGGGGGACGCCAGCACGCCGGAGAAGCGCGCCATCGCGTACCAGCGCTCGCTGATCGGCGCGAAGGGCGCCGACGCCGCCGCGGCGATGTACGGCCTCGCCTACACCCAGGCCGCGCTCGGCAAGGACAGCGACGCGCTGCGCTCGCTCGACGGCTACGTCGCCCGCTTCCCGGCGGGCGCGCAGACCGAGGCCGTGCTGTGGCTGCGCGTGCGCCTGCTGTGCAAGCGTCAACTCGACGAGCCGTGCCGCGCGGCCGCCCACACCTATCTCGCGCGCTTCCCCGGCGGCGCCCGCGGCGCCCTCGCCCAGCGCCTCACGCAATCGCGCTGACCCGAGACCGAATCCGAGGCCGAATCCGAATCCGAGCCCGAGACCGAGACCGAGACCGAGCCCGAATCCGAGACCGAGCCCGAATCCGAGACCGAGTCCGAATCCGAATCCGAGACCGAGTCCGAGTCCGAGCCCGAACCCGAGCCGCGGGGGCCTCAGCGGGCCAGCGCGTAGGTGACGCGGCCGACGCGATCGGCGAGCGTGCGGGCGTCGACGAGGTCGGCGTCGGTGAGGGCGGACCAGGCGGCCGCAAGCTCGAGGGCGGCCTTGACCTCCTGCGCCTCGGCGGAGGCGATGCGGTAGGCGCGGCGCTTGTCGGCGCCGGTGCGGCGGGTGCCCTCGGCGAGGTTCAGGCCGACGCTGGTGGCGGCGCGGACGAGCTGGCCGGCGAGGTCGGGGCTGGTGGCGCGCATTCGCTCGACGAGCGGGCGCAGGGTGCGGATGAGATCGAGGACGAGCAGCTGAGCATCGAG
>JAYVSF010000499.1:0-2000 GCA_043775605.1 Myxococcales bacterium | reverse complement strand
GCGGCCAAGGGCAAGAAGATCGAGGAGGTCACCGCGGTCATCCTCGATCGCGATCGCCACACCAAGCTGATCGAGGAGGTCCGCGAGGCCGGCGCCCGCATCCGGCTGATCGGCGACGGCGACGTCTCGGGCGCGGTGATGACCGCACGGGCGGATTCGGGCATCGACGTCCTGTTCGGCATCGGCGGCGCGCCCGAGGGCGTGATCGCGGCCGCCGCGCTGCGCTGCCTGGGCGGCGAGCTGCAGGGCCGGCTCAAGTTCCGCAGCGAGGCGGAGCGGGCCCGGGCCACGGCCATGGGGGTCCCGGCCTCCGACCATATCTACATGACCGAGGAGCTGGCCCAGGGCCACGTCATGTTCGCCGCCACCGGCGTGACCCAGGGCTACCTGCTCGACGGCGTCCGCTTCACCGGCGGCGGCGCCACCACCGAGTCGATCGTGATGCGCTCGAAGTCCGGCACCGTCCGGCGGATCAGCGCGACCCACCGCTTCGACACCAAGCCCGCCTACTTCGCCGCCGGCGGCGGCTGACCGCCCGCCCGCCGCCGCTGCCATGACCTCGATCGCGGGCCGGCCGGATCCTGCGGCCCTGCTCCAGGCCGCGCTGGATCGCGTTGGTTTCGACGCTCGCTACCTGGCCTTCACCCAACTCGGGCGGGCCGCGACGATGATCGAGCCGCTCGACCGTGGGCTGTGCATGGCGCGCCTGGCGACGCTCGGGCCGGCCCCGCGCTATTTCGCGCGCGAGAAGTTCTTCCGCCTGGTCGTCGAAGACCGCGGGCGGGTGTTCTGGATCCACCTCGAGGTCGCCGGTGGGCTCCGGGTTCATCTCTACCAGATGACGCCCGCCGGCAAGCACCTCGCGGGCTCGCCCTGGACCGCGCTGTTTCGCCGTCGAGGAGGCGACGTCGCCCGGCTCGGGCCGCTCCGCTTCGATTCCTACGACGAGCTCGAGCGCCTGGCCCGCGCGGGCTACGAGCTGGTCACCGACATCATCGCGGCCTATCCCGACCCCTGATCCGGCGCGCCAAGCTGTGAACGCCGACCGGACAGCGGGCCGGTCAGGGCAGGCGGAAGGCGAGCTTCGCGGTCTTGCCGGCGGTGATCGTCACCCGCCGCATGACCGGCTTGTGGGTCGGGTTCTTGAAGATCATCGTGTAGGTGCCGGCCGGCAGCTCGATGCCCGCGAACGGGGTCTCGCCGAGCACGCGCTTGCCGAGGTGGACCTGGCTGTAGGGGTGGGTGCGGACCGTGAGGTACCCGACCTTGCGCTTGCGCTCGGCCTGGTGGGTGAGGGGCAGCTCGAGGGTGCGGTGCTCGCCCGCGGCCAGGGTCACGGTGCGCTGGAGCGGGGCGTAGCCGTCCTTGGTGACGGTGAAGGTCACGCGACCGACCGGCAGGCCGGTCATCACGGCCGGCGAGGTGCGGACCGGCTGATCGCCGAGCGCGATGTGGGCGCCGCCGGGCCGGGTCACGATCTCGAGGGTCGCGGTCTCGATGACGAGCTCGTCGTCGGCGCGGGCCGCATCGGCGAGGGGCACAGTGCCACCGTCGGCGGGCGGACCGTCGCCACCGTCGAGCGGCTCGACCGTGAAGCCCGCGTCGGCCGGACCGGCATCGCGCGCGCTCGGTGCGATCGCCGCGATCGTCGATGGCCCGCGCCGGGCCAGGACGATGACCAGGATCGCGAGCACCGTGACCGCGATCAGCCCGAGCAGGATCAGCGGCCACGGCGGGCGGCGCGGCGGGACCCGCACCATCGCCGGGCCGCGGATCTGGGTGGTGCTGTCGCCGATTCCCGGCGGCAGCTCGTCGAACGGCAGATCGTCGACGGTCGGTGCCCGCGGCATCGGCGGCGGCAAGGCCAGGGTGCGGGGCGGCGGCAGGGGGGCGACGGTCTCGGTCTGGATCGCGCGGGCCGGGCCCGATCGCGGCACCGGCGTGCGGGTGCGGTTCGGCGCCGGCAGCGGCGCGGGCGTGCGGGTGCGGGTCGGCGCGGG
>JAYVSF010000498.1:0-11271 GCA_043775605.1 Myxococcales bacterium | reverse complement strand
GCCTGTTCCGGCGCCTGGCCGAGGCCCTCCTCCCCGACAAGGTCCTCGACGACGACGAGCGCGCGCGGCGCACCGAGATCATGAAGCAGATCACCGTCGCCTACCAGGACGGCGACTACGCGCGGCTGCTCGCGATCGAGCGGGCCTGGGCGGCGACCGCCGATCAAGACGTCGAACTCGACGCCAGCCCCGACGAGCTCGAGCGCCGGCTCGCGGCCAAAGAGCGCGCCATCGCCGAGCTGCAGACCCAGCTCGCCGTGGTCGAGCGCGAGATCCGCGGCTTGCGGGCCAGCCCCGACGGCAAGCTGGCCAAGCTCTACCAGCGCCACGGCGGCGCCGAGGGCCGCACCCCCGACGAGGTCCACGCCGAGCACGACGTGGCGCGGATGCGCGACGTCCGCGAATTCATCCTCGCCTTTCAGGCGGGCGAGATCAGCTTCGCCCGCTTTCGCGACGGCCCCGACGGCGGCCGCCACGACGCTGACGACCGCGACCAGGCCGACGTCGAACTCGACCTCGGCGTCGGCGCCCCGCCGGATCTGGCCGAGGCCATCGCCGAGTTCGCGCGGGCGGCCCAGGCCCAGGGCCTCAGCCCGCGCGAGATCCTCCGCATCATCGAGGCCGCCGCCGCCGGCGCCGACGCCGGCCCCCGCCCGCGCGGTCGCCGCCGCTGACCCTCGCCGGCTCCGCGCGCTCGCTACCGCACGCCGACGATCAACCGCAGCGGCAACGCCCAGGTCCGCGCCAGCTCGTGGACATCGGTGAATCCGGCGGCTGGCCCAGCGGATCGTCGGCCCCGGCGTAGAGCCCGAAGCACACCACGCCGCCCGGGCGCAGCGCGGTCCGCACCCGGGCCAGCCCCGGCTCGAGCACCGGCCGCGGCAAGAACGGGCTCGGCACCCAGGCCCGATCGAAGCGCTCGTGGTCGTCGAGTTCGGCGACGTCGCGTTCGACCACGGAGATCCGCTCGGTCAGGCCAGCCCGGGCGACGTTGGCGCGCGCGCAGTCCAGCGCCGGGGCCCAGACGTCGATGCCGACGATCGCCGCGTCCGGCACCGCGACCGCCAGGCCCAGCGCCAGCCAGCCGGCGCCGACGCCGACCTCCAGCAACTGCCGCGGCCCGCTCGCCGCCGGCCCGTGGCGATCGAGCGCGTCGGCCAGGATCGGCGCGAACGCCCCGGAGATCCGGCCCTGCTCGTCGAGCACCGCCGGATCGTCGTAGCTCCAGCCCGGCGGCCGCTCGGGCGCCGCGAGCAGGTCGGTGGCCTGGCGCAGCAGCGCGCGGATCGCGCCGAGCATGGCCCGCTGCTGCGGCGCCGGGGCCTGGTCGAGCCCGGGCGCCGCCAGCGCCGCGATCCGGCCGACCTGCGCAGCGATCGCGGGCGGCACTGCCGTGCCGTCGAGCCTGCGGGCGAGATCGACGCCGATGGCGGCGACCGCCTCGGCGCCCAGCAACAGGCGCATGGTCTCGGCGACCCCCGGTGGTGAGGCGTGCGACATCGCCCGATGGTACGAGCTGCGGTCGCGCGCGGATCGGTCGTCGGGGCCGGCCGCACCCGACGGTCAGCCGCCAAGCCGCTCGATCACGGCCTTCGGCGCCGCGCCGCCGACGACCTCGGCGAGGCCCGGCAGGTAGGTGTGCATCGCCCGCAGGTTGTTGAGCACCACCTGCTTCACCAGCGCGTAGGTCAGGCGATCGCCGGTGACGTCGATCGAGGTCTTGCAGCGGACCTCGCCGTCGTCGAGATCGAGCTCGAAGTTGCCGACCGGCAGCCCGTAGTTGGCGCGGGTCACGAACTCGGCCACCGCCGGCCGGTCGCCCTCGGGGATCGGGGTCGGCGCCACCGAGTAGAAGATGAACCGGCCCTGCTCCTCGCGGACCTCGGCGAAGCACGTCCACTCGCGGTCGCCCTGCGCGAACGGGATGCGGAACAGCGGCCGGCCAGCGGCCTGCTCGAACGGCCAGCGCTGATCGCGCAGGTACGACGCCACGGTCTCGAGAATGGTCGCCACGGCACCATCATGCCCGACGTCAGCGGGCGGTGCGGGCCATCGCGGCCAGCGGATCGAGCGTGCCGTCGGCGGTGGCGTAGCCGATGCCGACCACGTCGTCGTCGCTCGCCACCCACAGGTACACGCCGACCGGCAGCTCGCGGTACGGCAGCTCGAACCGGCCGTAGCAGGCGACCGCCTGCTCGGTGCGCCACGTGCTCTCGTGCACGCACGCCAGGTTGCGCGCGGTCGCGCCGGCCGCGAGCGCGCTCTGCTGCAGGCTGCGCTCGAGCCCGCCGCGCAGGGACTCGGGATCGATCGCCCGGCTGAAGCCGCCTGGCATGTGGACCCGCAGCACCACCACGAAGTCGTCGGCGTTGCGGGCGTCCGGGCCCCGGAACACGACGTCGGCGCGCATCCAGCCCGAGCCCTGCGACTGCTTCTGCCGCAGCCGCCGGTCGGTGCGCCAGCCGCTGGAGCCCGGCAGATCGAGCGTCATCCCGGTGCTGCTGCGGTACGGCGAGTGGACCCGGAACACGTCCGGCCGGGTCAGGCGCCGGTAGCCGGCGTAGGCGCCGTACGCGAGCGCGGCCACGAGCGCGAGCTTGATCAGGCGCCCCGGCCACGGGCTCGGATCGTCGAGCACCGCCCGCGCAGGTGGTGGGCCACTGGCGGGGCCGGCCATCGTCCGGGTCACGGGCTCGGTCGCAGGCGCGGTCGCCCGCGGCATCCGTCGCGGCACATCCGCGAGCTCGAGCTCGAGCGGCGGCGCGCCCGACCGCCGCTGATCACCATCATCGGGCGCCGTCATCCTCCTCGTACGATCGCCCAGCCCGTCGCCGCCCGCAAGCCGGCGATCCCCGGGAGGGGGGAGCGGCCAGGCGACGCAGAGTTACGCGGGCCGGTGGCTTGACTCGCGTCGGGGGGGGCCCTTATGTTCGCGCCGCTCGCCACCGGTGAAGGGCAACTATCCGATGTCCCTAGAATTCTCGGCCGAGGCCACGAAAAAGATCAGCGCGCTTTGCGAGCGCTACCCCACCAAGAAACCGGTGGTCCTGGCGGCGCTCCACCTCGCGCAGAAGGAGCACGGCCAGCTCTCCAATGACGCGCTCCGGCTGGTCGCGGACACGCTCGACCTGTCGTACGCCCACGTCTACGGCGTTGCCACGTTCTACACCATGTTCCGGCGCGGGCCGGCGGCGAAGAACGTGCTGCGCATCTGCACCAACATCTCGTGCATGCTGCGCGGCGCCTACGACGTGTTCGCCGAGTTCGAGCGCAAGCTGGGCGTGAAGAAGGGCGGGACCGCGGGCGACTTCACGCTGGTCGAGGAGGAGTGCATCGCGGCCTGCGCCAACGCGCCGGCGATCCTGTGCGGCACCCGCTACTTCCTCGACGTGAAGCCCGGCGACGTCGACGACATCCTGGGCGAACTACTATCGCAGCCGCGCCCCGAAGGGGAGGTGGTCTGATGCCGCCCGCCGATCGCAACACCAAGCTGGTCACGGCCCACTTCGGCAACGACGGCGCCCGGACGCTGACCGGCTACGAGAAGCTGGGCGGCTACCAGACGCTGCGCAAGGCCCTGGGCATGAAGCCCGAGGCCATCACCGCCGAGGTCAGGGCCTCCAACCTGCGCGGTCGCGGCGGCGCCGGCTTCGCCACCGGCGTGAAGTGGGGCTTCGTGCCCAAGGACGCGAAGAACGTCCACCTGGTCTGCAACGCCGACGAGAGCGAGCCCGGGACCTGCAAGGACCGCGAGCTCATGTACTGGGACCCGCACCTCCTGATCGAGGGCATGGTCATCTCGGCCTACGCGCTCCGCGCGGTCCATAACTACATCTATATCCGCGGCGAGATGATGCGCGAGTTCGCGGTCTTGCAGCAGGCCGTCGACGAGGCCTATGCCCGCGGCTACCTGGGCAAGAACATCCTCGGCTCCGGCCTCGAGTGCCACATCACCGTCCACCGCGGCGCCGGCGCGTACATCTGCGGCGAGGAGACCGCGCTGCTCAACTCGCTCGAGGGCCTGCGCGGCCAGCCCCGGTTGAAGCCGCCGTTTCCGGCGATCAAGGGTTTGTTCGGCGAGCCGACCATCGTCAACAACGTCGAGACCCTGATGAACGTGCCGTTCATCGTCGACAAGGGCGGCGCGTGGTTCGCCGAGCTCGGGGTCGGTCGCTCGGGCGGCACCCGCATCGTCTGCATCTCGGGCCACGTCGAGAAGCCGGGCGTCTACGAGCTGCCGATGTCGGTGACCATGCGGCAGATGGTCGACGAGGTCGCCGGCGGAGTCTGGAAGGGCCGCAACGTCAAGGCGGTCATCCCGGGCGGCACCTCGATGCCGCCGCTCGACGTCAGCGAGCTCGACGTCGCGTGCGAGTTCGACGCGCTCATGACCGACGAGCGGATCAAGCCGTGCGAGATCCGCCCCGGTGAGCTGTTCGACCTCGGCGGCGGCCGGAATCTTCGCACCATGGCCGGCTCGGGCGGCATCGTGGTCATGGACGACCACACCGACATCCCGATGGCGGTCTGGCGGATCATGAAGTTCTACGCCCACGAGTCGTGCGGCCAGTGCACGCCGTGCCGCGAGGGCACCGGCTGGCTCGAGAAGGTCGCGCGCCGGGTCGCGTTCGGCCACGGCAAGCCCGGCGACGTCGACCTGCTGGCGTCGATCGCGCACGGCATCGCCGGCAACACGATCTGCGCGCTCGGTGACGCCGCGGCCTGGCCGATGCTGGGCTTCCTCACCAAGTTCCGCCCCGACTTCGAGGCCAAGATCGCCGACCAAGGAGCCGCGGCATGACCTCGCGCATCCTCACCCTGCTGCTGGCCACGATGGTGCTGCTGGGCGGCTTCGCCCTCACCACCACGTCGGCCGCGGCCCAGCCAGATAATGGCGCCAACGGCGGCGACACCACCTCGGTCTCCGCCAAGCAGCCGACCCGCTCGGCCACCGTCGCCGGCAAGGGCAACGGCGACCGCGACAGCAAGTTCGGCCCGCCCCGCGGCAAGCGTGGCGGCCCCATCGCCGTGCTGTTCTGGGGCTTCGCCGCGATGGCGGTGCTCGGCTCGCTGTTCGTGGTCACCCGCAAGAACCTCATCACCGCGGTGATGGGCATGGTCGGGACCTTCTTCGCGATCGCCGCGCTGTACATGATGCTCTACGCCAGCTTCCTCGCGATCATCCAGATGCTGGTCTACGCCGGCGCGATCATGGTGCTGTTCGTCTTCGTCATCATGATCCTCAACAAGCCCGAGGACGAGCCCTACGGCGCGCCCGGCAAGTTCGGCAAGGTCCTGGCCGGGGTCGCCATCGCGTACCTCCTGTTCCGGATCGGCGCGGTGCTCATCCACGTCGAACCGTCGTCGCCGGTCGCGCTCGACAAGCCGGCGCTCACCGCCCAGGGCTACGGCTGGGGCTCGACCGCGTCGGTCGGCTGGAACCTGTTCAACGAGTACCTGTTCCCGTTCGAGGCCGTCTCGATCCTGCTGCTCATGGCCGTGGTCGGCGCGATCGCCGTCGCCCGCCCGCTCAAGGACGACGTGATCGAGGACGGCGCCGACGCCGGCCCCGACGACGGCAACGGGCCGGCCCGGGCCGCCCGGGGAGGTCACCCGTGAAGACGATCCTGCTCGATGTCGGCTTCAGCCACTTCCTGGTCCTGGCCGCGATCCTGTTCGCGATCGGCACCGCCGGGGTCATCCTCCGCCGCAACATCCTCATCATGATGATGAGCATCGAGCTCATGCTCAACGCGGCGAACCTGACCATCCTCACCTTCGCCCGCATGCACGGCGACCTGTCGGGGCACTCGTTCGCGATGATCGTGATAGCTGTCGCGGCCGCCGAGGTCGCGGTCGGGCTGGCGATCGCGGTCGCCATCTTCCGCGGCCGGCGTCACGTCGACGCCGATCGCCTGAACCTCCTCAAGCACTAGCGCCGACGGCCCATGACCACCATCAATTTCCTGTGGGTCGTGCCGTTCCTGCCTCTGCTCGGCGCGTTCCTCAACCTGACCCTCGGTCGCCGCCTGTCGCGCGGCACCGTCCACTTCATCGCCGTGGCCGCGGTCGCGGCCTCGTTCTTCACCGCGTTCTACCTGGTCCTCGGCTACTACAACCCGCTCCACCCGACCGACTGGCAGCACGGCCCGCTCTGGCGCGCGTACTCCGACTGGAAGGCCGGCGGCAAGGTCGGCGCGTTCGGCGTCCACGAGCAGCTCTGGACCTGGATCGACGTCGCCGACTTCCGCATCGACATGCGGCTCGCGCTCGATCCGCTGGCCAGCATCATGATCCTGGTGGTCACGTTCTGCTCGACGCTGATCCACATCTACTCGACCGGCTACATGGACCACGAGGAGCGGTACCCGGCGTACTTCGGCTACCTCAACCTGTTCACCGGCGCGATGCTCATCCTGGTGCTGGGCTCGAGCCTGCCGGTGATGTTCATCGGCTGGGAGGGCGTCGGCCTCTGCTCGTACCTGCTCATCGGCTTCTGGTTCGAGAACGAGGCCTACGCCACCGCCGGCCGCAAGGCGTTCGTCGTCAACCGCATCGGTGACTTCGCGTTCCTGCTCGGCATGTTCCTGCTGTGGTGGGCCACCCACGGCCAGGACGGCGGCCACTCGCTCGACTTTACCGTGCTGCGCCAGGTCGGCGAGACCAGCGCCGGCACGTACACCCAGACCTTCTGGTTCCGCGAGCACCTGGCGGCTGCGGCCGGCGTGCTGCTGTTCATCGGCGCCGCCGGCAAGAGCGCGCAGATCCCGCTGTACGTGTGGTTGCCCGACGCGATGGCCGGCCCGACGCCGGTCTCGGCGCTCATCCACGCCGCGACGATGGTCACCGCCGGCGTCTACATGGTCGCCCGGCTGTCGTACCTGTTCGCGGCGTCGACCACGGCGATGGCGGTCATCGCGGTCATCGGCGCCTGCACCGCGCTGGCGGCGGCGTTCATGGCCTTCGCCCAGACCGACCTCAAGAAGGTGCTGGCCTACTCCACGGTCAGCCAGCTCGGCTTCATGTTCGTCGGCGTTGGCACCGGCAACTGGACCGGCGCGATCTTCCACCTGATGACCCACGCCTTCTTCAAGGCCGGGCTCTTCCTCGGCGCGGGCTCGGTCATGCACGGCATGAACGGCTCGGGCGACATCCGCATCATGGGCGGGTTGAAGAAGTACCTGCCGATCACGCGGATCACGTTCCTCATCTACTGCCTGGCGATCGCCGGCTTCCCGCTGACCGCCGGCTTCTTCTCCAAGGACTCGATCCTGGCCGGGGCCTGGGCCGCGCACGGCGACGGCTGGCCGGCGTTTTTCGGCAAGATGCTGTGGTCGATGCTGATCGTCGCGGCGCTCGGCACCGCGTTCTACATGTGGCGGCTGTACTTCCTGGTGTTCGAGGGGGAGTACCGCGGCCACGACAAGGTCGCGCACCCGCACGAGTCGCCGATCAACATGACCGGGCCGCTGGTGGTGCTGGCCGGGCTGGCGCTGGTCGCCGGCTTCATCGGCGTGCCGCACGTGATGTCGCACAACCAGTACCTGACGTTCCTGCCCGAGTGGCTGTCGCTGTCGGTCAAGCCGATGTTCACGCACGTCGAGGCCGGCTCGACCGAGGTCGTCCACACCGTGCTGCCGCACCTGTCGGCCGCGGCCGAGTGGGGCCTCATGGCGGTGGCGACCATGGTCGGCTTGCTCGGCATCGGCATGGCGTACGCGCTCTACGGGAAGGGCCCGAGCCCGTGGGTCGACCGGTTCACCTCGGGCTCCGGCCACGGACTGTACGCGGCGTCCAAGAACAAGCTGTGGGTCGACGAGTTCTACGACGCGGTCCTGGTCCGGCCGTTCCGGGCCCTGGCCCGCGGCACCTTCGAGATCGTCGACCGCTTCGTGATCGACACCGTGATCGTCAACGGCTCGGCGTTCGTGGTCTCGACGTTCGGCCGGATCGCGCGCTGGTTCCAGAACGGCCAGCTCCAGCGCTACATGATCGGGATCGTGGTCGGCCTCGCCGCCATCTTCCTGTGGACCGGGCGGGCCGAGCATCCGACGTTCAAGTACCGGCTGACCGCCGACGGCACCGGCGTCGAGTTCAAGGCCGAGCCCGGTCACGGCCTGCGCAAGAACGCGCGGGTGGCCTGGGACTTCGGCCTCGACGGTGATGGCCTGCCCGATCCGGGCGCGCTCGGCATGTCGGTGACCCGCAAGGTCGGCGAGGTCGGCAGCCGGGTGACGATGTTCGTCGCCGACCCGGTGTTCGGCGACAAGGCCTCCAAGCCGGCGACCTGGCGCAAGGTCAGCCGCCGGTTCGACCTGCAAGCGGTCGCGGGGACCGGCACCGCCGCCCCGGCCCACGCTGCGAAGGGAGGTCAGCCGTGAACCCCGGCGCCTTCGTCCTGCCCCTCATCCTCGCGCTGCCAGTGCTGGGCGCGATCTTCGTCATGGTCACGCCCAAGGCGGAGACCAGCCTCCAGCGCGGCATCGGCCTCGCCACCAGCGGCATCACCTTCCTGGTGTCGCTGCTGATGCTGGCCTACTTCGACGACAAGAAGGCCGGCTTCCAGCTGGTCGCCGACTCGTCGTGGGTGGGCCCGCTCGGCATCCACTTCAAGACCGGCGTCGACGGCATCGCCCTGTGGCTGGTGCTGCTGACCACGTTCCTCACCCCGCTGACCTTGCTGGCCGCGACCAAGACGATCGAGAAGCACGTCCGCGAGTTCGTCGCCGCGATGCTGATCCTCGAGGCCGGCATGCTGGGCGCGTTCGTCGCGCTCGACGTGTTCGTGTTCTACGTGTTCTGGGAGGTGATGCTGATCCCGATGTACCTGCTCATCGGGATCTGGGGCGGGCAGCGCCGGCTGTACGCCGCGATCAAGTTCGTGCTGTACACGATGGTCGGCTCGCTGCTGATGCTGGTCGCGATCTTCTACGTGTACGTCAAGTACGCGCAGGTCACCGGCGTCTACACCACCGACCTGGCCGAGCTGACCAAGCTGGTGCTGCCGCACAGCGCGCAGGTCTGGTGCTTCCTGGCCTTCGCGCTGGCGTTCGCGATCAAGATCCCGCTGTTCCCGCTCCACACCTGGTTGCCCGACGCCCACGTCGAGGCGCCGACCCCCGGCTCGGTGATCCTGGCCGGCGTGCTGCTCAAGCTCGGGGTGTTCGGCTTCATCCGGCTGGCGATGCCGCTGTTCCCGTACGGGGCGGCGGTGCTGGCGCCGTACCTGGTGGTGCTGGCGGTGATCGGCATCATCTACGGCGCGATCGTCGCGTTCGCCCAGGACGACGTGAAGAAGCTGGTCGCGTACTCGTCGGTCTCGCACCTCGGGTTCTGCGTGGTCGGCCTGTTCTCGCTGACCATGACCGGCGTCGAGGGCTCGATCTACGCGATGCTGTCGCACGGCCTGACCACCGGCGGCCTGTTCCTCGGCATCGGCATGCTGTACGAGCGGCGCCACACCCGGCGGCTGGCGGAGTACGGCGGCCTCTGGAAGCAGATGCCGATGTTCTCGGGGCTGTACCTCATCATCGTGATGGGCTCGGCCGGCCTGCCGGTGCTGTCGGGCTTCATCGGCGAGTTCCTGACCATGTTCGGCCTGTTCAACGCCGGCGACGGCTTCCCGGCGGGCTGGCCGCACTACCTGCCGGCGCCGCGTCTGCTGGCCGCGCTGGCCGCGACCGGCGTCGTGCTCGGCGCGATCTACCTGCTGTTCATGTTCCAGAAGGTGTTCTTCGGGCCGCTCGACCAGAGCAAGAACGGCGATCTGCCGGACGTGTCCCTGCGCGAGAAGGCGGTGCTCCTGCCGCTGGTGGCGTTCATCTTCGTGATGGGCCTGTTCCCGCGGCCGTTCCTCAAGAAGATGGAGCCGTCGGTGCAGTCGTTCATCGCCGGGTATCACGCCAAGCTGGCCGAGGGTGATGGCCCGGCTCGCCTGCTGTCGGACGACTACGACCGTCGGGTGAGCGAGCAGCTCGCCCGTCTGCGCGGGCCGTCGCAGCCGAGCGCTGCAGCTCCTGGAGGTGCGCCGTGAGCTTCGCCACCGGGGACGCGCTGTACCTGGCGCCGCTGTTCATCATCGCCACCGCCGGCCTCTTGCTGGTGCTGGCCGAGGCGTTCTTCGCCGGCAAGGACCGCACCGCGCTGGCCAGCCTGACCGTGGCCGGGGCGCTGGCCGGGGCCGCGGCGTCGATCGCGCTGTACATGCACATGGCGCCCGGTGAGAGCCGGATGCTGATGAGCGACATGCTGGTGGCCGATCGTACCGGCTACGCCCTGTCGACCTTGTTCTGCTTCATCACCGCGATGACCGCGCTGGTCACGCCGTCGCACCAGCGGACCCACGCCTGGGTCGTCGGCGAGTACTACGGCATCCTGCTGCTGACCACGGTCGGCACCGTGATGCTGGCCCACGCCGCCAACCTGGCGACCGTGTTCCTCGGCGTCGAGACCATGTCGATCGGCGTGTACGTCATGACCGCGCTCCGCCGGCGCTCGCGCCGCGGCAACGAGGCGGCGATGAAGTACTTCCTCATGGGCGCGTTCGCGACCGGGTTCCTGCTGTACGGCATGGCCCTGGTCTACGGCGCGACCGGCTCGACCGCGCTGTCGGTGATCCAGCAGCGGCTGTCGTCGGGCAACCCGGCGCTGCTGACCATCGGCACGTTCCTCCTGGTCGCGGCCTTCGGCTTCAAGGTCGCGGCGGTGCCGTTCCACATGTGGACGCCCGACGTCTACGAGGGCGCGCCGACCCCGGTGACCGCGTTCATGGCGGCGGCGGTCAAGGCCGGCGCGATCGCGGCGATGCTGCGGCTGTTCGGTCAGGGCATGGGCGGCGACACCCTGCCTTTCGGCGTGATCGGCTGGGCCTCGCCGATGGTGGTGATGGCGGCGATCACGATCACCGTCGCCAACATCGCGGCGATCCGGCAGGACAACGTCAAGCGCATGCTGGCGTACTCGTCGATCTCGCACGGTGGCGTCCTGCTGGTCGGCCTGTGCGCGATGGGCCTGGGCTCGTCGACGGGCCAGAGCGCGTTGGTCTACTACCTGATCGCGTACTCGCTGACTACGATGGGCGCGTTCGCGGTGGTGTCGTACCTGGGCTCGCTCGATCGCGAGCGGCTGCTGATCGACGACTGGGCCGGGCTGGCCGGCAAGCACCCGGCGGCGGCGCTGGCGATGACGGTCTGCCTGCTGTCGCTCGGTGGCATGCCGCCGACCGGCGGGTTCTTCGCCAAGTTCTACGTGTTCAAGAGCGCGATGGACGCG
>JAYVSF010000497.1:0-10544 GCA_043775605.1 Myxococcales bacterium | reverse complement strand
CCTACGACGCGGGCCTGCTGGTGGTGCGCGCCGCCACCGGCGATCTGGCCGGCCTCGAGCGCTGCCTGGCCAGCTCGAGCGAGCCCGTGGCCCCGCTCGCCCCGTTCTTCGATCGCCTGCGCGCGATCGCCCGCGGCGCATGAGCGGTCCTGCGCGCGATGGCTCGGCGCCGACACGCCTCTTCCACATCACCACCGCCGAGGCGTGGGCGCGGGCCCAGGTCGACGGCGAGTATCGCGCGCCGTCGCTGGCGACCGAGGGCTTCGTGCACCTGTCGGCCGAGGGCCAGTGGCTCGCGACCGCCAACCGCTGGTTTGGCGGTCAGCGCGGGCTGGTGCTGCTGGCGATTGACGGCGCCCGGCTCACCGCCGCCGTCCGCTGGGAGCCGGCCGCGCCGCCGCGGCCCGACGGCGAGACCTACCCGCACCTGTACGGTCCGCTCGCGCTCGCCGCCGTGGCCGCGGTGTATGCGCTGCCCGTCGATGACGCCGGCGGGTTCGGCGTGCCGGCCGACCTCGGGCCCTGAGGTGCTGTCGACGTTCCTCGTCGGCGGGCCGATCAACCGGAGGCTATGAATCCAGACCGACATCGAGCGCCTGACCGGCAAGGCCACCGCCGTCGAGCAGGTCAAGGCCCGCCTGGCGCCGGCGCTCTACCTCGGCTCGCGCCTGGCCCGGGCGGCCAACCTGCTGCAGCAGCCCGGGCTCTTGCGCACCGAGCACCGCACCGCCGCCGCCGCGGCCAGCCAGCGCACCGGCCAGGTCCACCGGCTGCAGGGCGGCGTGTTCTCGGGCCTCGGCACCGCGCTGCTCGACGAGGCGGCCGATCGCCTCGAACGGGTGCGGACCCGGATCCTCGGCGAGGCGCCGGTGCCGATCGCGGTCCGCGCGGTCACCAACCGGGCCAGCGGGCTGCCGACGTCGCGGCCGGGCCCGGGCGTCGTCGTGACCCGCAGCGCCCGCGAGGTCGCGAGCGACGCGCCGGCGGTCGACGCCGCGGTCGCCGCACCCGCGACCTGATCGATCCCGATCCGATTCAGAACGCCGCGCAGGTCGCGGTCCGGCCCGAGCGCAGGCGGGCCAGATGGAAGCTGGTCGCACCGGCGCCGTCGAACCACGCCCACACCACGTCGCCGTTGCCGTGGCTGCGGAACGGATCGTCGCGCTCGCCCCAGCGCGCGCCGGCGAGCGCGATCGGGCCCTCGAGGATCTGTCCGCTCGCGCCGACCCGGGCCAGGCGATAGCTGCGGTTGCCGCCGGGCTCGACCCAGCCGACCACGTACTGCTCGGCGTCGTCGCCGGCCGGGCGCCACAGCGCGACCGACGAGTTGGCCTCGTCGATCGCCGGGGTCGTGGTCAGCCACACCACCGGGCCCGGCGTGAGGTCGCGGCCGATGGTCGCGAAGCCGACGTCCTGATCCATCGCCGCGGTGTACGAACCCTGGCCATGGGTCGCCGCCGCCTGGTGCGAGGTCCACACCAGCTTCCAGCCGTTGCCCGACGGCGCGGCGCTGCCGAGTTCGCCGGCCACACTGCCGTTGCAGGCGCCGTCGACGTCGACGACCCTGCGGGCGTGGTCGAGGTAGACCCCGCCGACGCTCTCGGTGGTGAAGTCGCCGGTGGTTCCGGGATAGCAGTCGGTCACGCACGCCGCCAGGAACCGCGCCGACGGCGGATCGAAGCGCAGGACCTCGCTCATCGAGTGCGAGCAGCCCCACGACCAGCCGTTGGTCATCGCGCCCGAGGCGGCGTCGACCCACGTCTCGGCGTCGCCCTCGTGGCCGTTGGCGAACCCCGAGATGCCGTGGACGTGGAAGTACGCGCCGTACTTGCCGTCGCCGTACTCGAAGCGGCTCTCGCCGATGCTGAAGTCGGTCGGTGCCGCCAGGGCGTCGACGAGGTCGGTGGTGCCGCGGACGTCGCCGGCGACGGTGAAGCGGGTCACTCGCAGCAGCGCCGGCGACTGGCCGGCGTCCCACAAGAGCGTGGCGAACCCACCGCCGGGCTCGGCAGCCAGCCCGCGCAGTTCGTAACGGCCGAGGTCGAACGTGGTCACCAGGCCATCGGCGGCGTCGAGGCGCGCGACCCGCGCGGTCGGGGCGCTGGTGCCGGTGGTGTAGCCGACGAGGGTGCCGCAGTCGGCGTACGGCACCGTGAACACCGGGCTGACGACGAGGTCGCCGCGGCCCCAGACCCGCCAGGTCGCGCGCCCGGGCAGGACGCCGGCCGGGGTCGCGATCGTCGACACCGTCAAGCGATCGGCGAGCGCGGTGCCGGGTGGCGGGCCGTCGATGGTAGGTGCATCGACCGCGCCGTCGGGCGCGCCGTCGCCGGTCGAGCCACACCCGAGCCCGCACAGCGCGATCAGGAGCGCGGTGGTGCGCATCGACTACTCGTCGACGTTCGGGGCCTCGATGAACTTTCGACAGGCGGGGCAGGTGAAGACCGGGCCGTAGTCGCCCTCGCCCTTCGCCAGCTCGCCGTTGCTGCAGAACGGACAGACCAGCTTGGCGGTGCGGCCGGCCGCGATCTGCTCCATGACCTCCATCAGGCGCTCTTGCTGTCCCATGGATGCAGGATAGACGAAGCGCGCCGCGGTCGCGAGGGCGCGGCCGGCGCCGATGGTCACAGCCGGCGCAGGCGCTCGGGCCGCAGCGGCACCGCACCGGCGAGCGCGAGGTCGATCGCGGCGGTCAGGCGGACGCCGTCGCGCGGTAGCCGTCCGCCGACCGGCAGGTAGTTCGAGGCGTGGTTGGTGCGGAACAGGGCGTCGGTCGGCCGGGCCTCGGCGACGAACGTGCGCAGCTCGCCCAGCAGCCGCTCGACCGACGGCAGGGTGAAGCGTCCGCTGGCCTCGAGCCGTGCCAGCGGCGTGCCCGGCACCACGGTCAAGGTCAGCGCCGCCAGGTAGTGCGGGTCCATCGCGGTGGCCAGCGCCGCCGACGCCGCCGCGTGCTCGGCCGAGCGCTCCACCCCGCCGGCGCCGAGCAGGAAGATCGCCGACAGCTCGAGGCCAGCCGCGCGCGCCCGCCGGGCCGCGACCACGTGGTCGTCGGCGGTGGCGCCCTTGGCGATCCGCTTGAGGGTCTCGTCGTCACCCGACTCCGGGCCGATGTAGAGGATGCCGAGGCCGAGCGCGCGCAGCCGGGCCAGCTCGGCGTCGGTCTTGCCGGCGATGTTGCCGGCGGTCGCGTAGCAGCTCACCCGGCGCAGGCGCGGGAACAGCGTCCGGCAGGCGGCGAGGATCGCCTCCCAGTGCTCGAGGTCGAGGACCAGCGCGTCGCCGTCGGCGACGAACACCTTCTCGACGACCGACCCGAGCTCGCGGGCCGCGCCGCGCAGATCGTCGAGCGTCTCGGCCAGCGGCCGCACCGCGAACCGCGGCTTGTCGCGGTACATGTCGCAGTACGTGCAGTGGTTCCACGAGCAGCCGATCGTCGCCTGCACGATCAGCGCGTCCGCCTCCGACGGCGGCCGGTACACCTTGCCGACGTAGCGCACGCCGAACAGATCGCCCGGATCGCCCGCGGGCGCAAGCCCGGTCGCGCGCGGTGAGCCTCGCGATCGACTCGGACAGGAAGCGCAAGTCGCCGACCACGCACTCGAAGGCCAGGCCCCAGTCCTGGTCGCCGCCGCGCTCGGTGACCGCGATCAGGCGCATCGCGTGGTACTCGAACGTCCCGAGCGGTTCGTCGAAGCGCGGCCACAACCCGTCGGCCGCCATCGCGTCGAGGGTCGCCAGGATCTCATCGGTGGTGGCGCGGATGGGCATCGCCGCGAGGCTAGCCTACGGCCGTGGGCGTCGTCTGCGCGTGCGGGTGGACGTGCGACAGGCAGTGCGGGCGCTCGAGGCCGTGGGCCAGCATCAGCGCCTCGTCGCCGAGGACGTCGGCCGAGGGGCCGTCGGCGACGATCCGGCCGCCGTCGAGCACCAGCGTCCGCGTGCACAGCTCGGCGATCAGCTCGAGATCGTGCGAGGCGATCAGCATCGTGGTCGGGATGGTCCGCAACAGGGCCTTGAGCTCGCGCCGGCCGCGGGGGTCGAGGTCGCCGGTCGGCTCGTCGAGCACCAGGATCGACGGCGCGCAGGCCAGGACCCCGGCCAGGCACACCCGGCGCTTCTCGCCGCCGCTGAGGTGGTGCGGCGCCCGCCGCTCGTAGCCGACCAGCCCGACCTGGGCCAGCGCGGTCCGGACCCGGCCGTCGAGGTCGGCCTTGGCCAGGCCGAGCTGCTCGGGCCCGAACGCGACGTCTTCATAGACCGTCGGGCAGAACAGTTGATCGTCGGGATCCTGAAACACCAGCCCGACCTGGCGCCGGACCGCATCGAGGTGCGCGTCGGAGATCGGGCGACCGCCGACCCGCACCGGCCCGTCGGCGCGGTGGGTCTCGGGCAGGAGGCCGTTGAGGTGCCACAGCAGGGTCGACTTGCCGGCGCCGTTGGGGCCGACCAGGCCGACCCGCTCGCCGTCGCCGATCGCGAAGCTCACGCCACGCAGCGCCTCCGAGCCGTCGGGGTAGCGGAAGCGCAGGTCGCGCACCTCGAGCGTGTTCACCGCCAGCCTCGCGCGGTCATCGCGGCGAAGATCCGCTCGGCGCGCTCGGTCGAGCGGACGAAGAGCTGGCCGATCACGGTGCCGAGGGTGCGCCAGGTCCGCCGCCGGCGGCGATCGAAGGTGCGGCTGAGCCGGGCCCGGCGCATGCGCTGGCCCTCGTCGATCAGCACGAACAGGTAGCGGTACATGAGGGCCAGGGTGGTCACCATCAGCGCCGGCAGGTGGAGAGCGCGCAGCACCCGCAGGACGTCCGGGAACGCGGTGGTGCTGGCCAGCAGCAGCATCGTGAGCAGGCACAGCGTGCTCTTGACCACGATCGCGAGGCCGACCAGCCAGCCGCCCGGCTGCAGCAAGGTCAGCGCGGCCAGGACCACGACCACCGGCTCGACCAGGATCATCCGGCGCAGCACCGCGCGCGCGCGGACCCGGGCTACCACCGCGACCGCGAGCAGGACTGCCGCGACCGCGACGAAGAACGGCCACGCCCGGATCGGCACCGCGACCAGCGCGATCGCCAGGGCGAGCGCGAGCCCGAGCTTGAGCCCGGCCGGCAGCCGCTGGAACGGTCCCGGCACCGGCTCGGCCGGAGGCAGGCGCGGGCCGCTCATGGGCCGGCGTCGGGTGGCGACGAGAGGGCGGGCGCGATCGCCGGCGCCAGCGTGCGCGCCAGTCCGACCGCCAGCGCGAACGCGACCAGGGTGCCGATCGCGCCGGCCAGGGCCGCGGCCAGGCCCGGCGAGGCGACCCCGGGCAGGCCATAGCCGGGCAGCGGTGCGCCGATCACCGGCGGCGCGTCGCTGGCGAAGCCGAGCTGGCGCGCGACGTGCTCGAGGCCGTCGGGCCAGCCGACCGCGAACGGCGCGACGAACAGCGCGAGGCCGAGCGCGACCACCAGGCCGAGGACGACCGCCGCCGGCCGGAGCCGCGGCGCGGCGTCACGGGTGAGCAGCTCGGGCCGGGAGCGCGCGACCGCCGCCAGCACCACCGCGGTGATCGTCGCCTCGGCCAGCCCGATCAGCACGTGGATGCCGGTCATCGCCGGGAACACCAGGCCGGCCGGCGCCCGGTGCGACAGCGCCAGCTCCCCGGCACAGCACAGCGCGGCGAGCACCGTCGACGCCCAGCCGGCGAACGCCGCCGCCGCCAGCAGCCCGCGCGGCCCGGGCAGGATCCGGCGCAGCCCGGCGTAGATGGCCCAGCCGCCGAGGCTGCCGACCACCGCCATGTTGAACACGTTGGCGCCCAGCGCGGTGATGCCGCCGTCGGCGAAGACCAGGCACTGCACGACCAGCACGCAGGTCATGACCACGACCGCGGCCGACGGGCCCAGCAGCACAGCGGTGAGCGCGGCGCCGAGCAGGTGGCCGGAGGTGCCGCCCGCGACCGGGAAGTTGATCATCTGAGCCGCGAACACGGTCGCCGCGGCCAGGCCCATCAGCGGCACCTTGCGGCGCGGCAGGCTCCGGCCGGCTTCGCGCAGCGCCACGCCGACGCCGGCGATCGCCAGCGCGCCCGCCGCGAGGCCGGTGCGGACGTCGACGAAGCCGTCGGGCAGGTGCATGGCGGCGCCTCGTGTTACCGAACGGCGCTAGCGTAACACTACCCGCGCGACCACGACCGGGCTTCGCGGCCGATTGTCGCGGCGCCGATCAGCGCGTCGCCAGGTGCGCCGGGGACTCGCGGGCCTCGGTCGCGCCGCTCTCGAACGGGATGTTGATCCCGGGCCGGAGGATGTACGTACCCTCGGCGTCGTACGACGCGGCGACGAACACGTTGAGGTGCTCGCCGAGCTCGTACTGCAGCGCCGCCGAGCCCGCCGCGACGCCGCTCTCGTCGGTGTAGGCCTCTGCGAAGCCGGTGAACTTGCGGGCGAACTCGCGCTCGACCTCGATGTCCCAGATGAGCTGCTTGTGGCCAGGCTCGTCGGCGTCGGGGGCCTTGGTGACGAAGTCCACGCCCAGGTTGGCGTTGAACGTCCAGCCGTGGACGTGCTGGCCGAGGATGACGTACGGGTAGTAGTCGAACTTGCCGGTGCTGTTGTTGGGGACCTTGCCGGTCGGCACCTTGACCTTGAACGCGAGCAGCACCGCCGGGCGCCAGGCTTTCTCGAGGATGATCTCGTACGACGGCGTGAGCTCGAGGTCGCCGAGCCCGTGGGCGCTGGCCTCGCCGTCAGGGAAGGTCCACTCCTGGAAGAACGGCTCGATCAGGATCTCGGACCGGCTGGTGATGCCGTACTCGAACTGGGTCAGCGTGCCCATCCCGTCGCCGTCAGTCGCCTCTTCCAGCTGGAGCGACTGGCTGATGGCGAAGTCACCCTTCGCGCCGATCTGGGCGGTCTCGGTCTCGATCGCGGTGTTCGCGTGGGCGGGCGCGGCGAGCGCCGTCACCACCCCCAGCGTGAGGATGGGCATCCAGGAGGTGATCACGTGCGGTTGGATCATGAACTACGACTCCGGCGGTGGATGGACGTCGACCACGGTGCGGCCCTCGGCGAGGGTGCACCCGGCCGGCACTGCGGCACTCTCAGGCCCCGCCCGCGCCGCCACAAGTGAAGACTCGGTGAATGCCGAGGAGGCTCCTGACGGTTCGCGACCCGGCCTTGTGTTGGTCCCCATGCCAGCAACGATCGACGCCGCGGTCCGGTTGCCCGAAGGCGCCATCCGATCAAGAACGAGACCGCGACCACCGTCGACCTCGGCGCCGACGGCGTGGCCCACGTGCGCGCCGAGCGGGGCCGCCCCGACCCGGCTGCGCTCGGCGACTTCAAGCTCTGGTGAGCCCGGCGGCGGCAGGCGCGGTGGTGCGCCCCGCGGTTCAGCGCCGATCGATCTCGACGCGCGGCGGACGAGGCGCGATAGTCGCGGTCGTGAAACACCTCACCGCGCTCCTCGTCCTCGCCCTCGTCGGTCTCGGCGGCGGCTGCCCCAGCCACACCGCGCCCGGCCCGAGCGCGCCGGCCGCCGTTCAGAAGTCCGTCGTCGGCAACTGGCGCGAGTTCTGGGGCGTCGACGGCGACACCGACGTGACCTATCACGACGAGTACCAGGTCGGCCTGAACGGCGACCATGGGTTCGTCCTGCCGATGAACCAGGAGCACCCCGACCAGATCAACACGGTGACCATCGACGGCGACAGCCTCGATCTCGTCATCCACACCAGCTTCGACGTCCACTACCAGCTCCACCTCGACGCCGGCGGCGACAGCCTCAGCGGCACCGCGACTACCCCCGACAAGGTCATCCCGATCCGCTGGGAGCGCATCGCCCCCTGACCCTCGGCGGGTGGCCTTCGGGGTCTCTCACCCGAATCCGAGCCGAATCCGAAGCTAGCGGCCGCGGCGGGGGCGGTAGCCGGTGGCGTCGGGGCGGGGCTGGGGCGGGAGGCCGGTGTGCTGGGTGAACGCGACGCCGGGGCGAGCCACCTGCGGGCCGGCCGCGGTCGGGCGAACGCCGGTCTTCCTGCGCGGGCCGCCGCGCGCGCCCTCGGGGCGAATGCCGGTGCCCTGCGGCTGCCAGCGCGGCACCAGGTGGTGCTTGCCGTTGCCGATCAGCTCGGCGCGCCCCATGCGGGTCAGGGCCTCGCGCAGCATCGGCCAGTTCTCGGCGTCGTGGTAGCGGAGGAAGGCCTTGTGCAGCCGGCGCTGGTACGCGTTCTTCGGCGTCTGCACGCGCTCGCCGGCCTTGAGCGAGCGCAGCGGGTTCATGCCCGAGTGGTACATCGCGGTCGCCGACGCCATCGGCGACGGCAGGAAGGCCTGGACCGCGTCGGGCCGAAAGCCGTTGGCCTTGAGCCACAGCGCCAGCGCGAGCATGTCCTCATCCGTCGTGCCGGGGTGGGCCGCGATGAAGTATGGGATCAGGTACTGCTCCTTGCCGGCCTCGGCGGAGTAGCGATCGAACAGCTCCTTGAACCGGGCGTAGGTGCCGATGCCCGGCTTCATCATGTGCCGCAGCGGCCCGTCCTCTGTGTGCTCGGGCGCGATCTTGAGATAGCCGCCGGTGTGGTGCTGGGCCAGCTCCTTGACGTACTCGGGCGAGCGGACGGCGAGGTCGTAGCGCAGCCCCGACGCGATCAGGATCTTCTTCACGCCGCGCAGGCTGCGGGCTTTGCGGTACAGGTCGATGAGCGGGCCGTGATCGGTGCCGAGGTTGTCGCAGACGTCGGGGAAGACGCACGACGGCTTGCGGCACGCCGCCTCGATCTCTCGCGACTTGCACGCCAGCCGGTACATGTTGGCGGTCGGCCCGCCGAGGTCGCTGATCATGCCGGTGAAGCCCGGGGTGCGATCGCGGATGGCCTCGATCTCGCGCAGGATCGACGGCTGCGACCGGTTCTGGATGATCCGGCCCTCGTGCTCGGTGATCGAGCAGAACGAGCAGCCGCCGAAGCAGCCGCGCAGGATCGTCACCGAGAACCGGATCATCTCGTAGGCCGGGATCTTGGCGCCGCCGTAGGCCGGGTGCGGCACGCGCTGGTAAGGCAGCTCGTACAGCGCGTCCATCTCGGCGGTGGTCAGCGGGATCGGCGGCGGGTTCAGCCAGACGTCGCGCTCGCCGTGGCGCTGGATCAGCGCGCGGGCGTTGCCGGGGTTCTGCTCGAGGTGCAGCACCCGCGACGCGTGGGCGTAGAGGACCTTGTCGCTCGCCACCTGCTCGTAGGCCGGGATACGGATGACCTGGTGGTCGCGATCGACCGTGACCCGCGCGGCCCGCGGCCGGAGCTGGACCAGCGGCGCTGGGGCGGTCGCGCCGCCGGTGACGCAGGCGGCGTCGCTGGTCTTGGCCGCCGCGCTGGTCGTGGTGTCGACGTAGGGATCGATCGGCGGCGCCACCGGGCCCGGACGATCGATCGCGGTCGAGTCGAGCTCGACCATGCCCTCGCGCGGGCCGCGCTGGACGAACGCGGTGCCGCGCAGGTCGCGGATCTCGGCGATCGGCGTGCCAGCCGCCAGCCGGTGGGCGAGCTCGACCACCGCCCGCTCGCCGTTGCCGTAGACCAGCAGGTCGGCGTGCGAGTCGATCAAGACCGAGCGCCTGACCTCGTCAGACCAGTAGTCGTAGTGGGCGATGCGGCGCAGGCTGGCCTCGATGCCGCCGATCACCAACGGCACGTCGCGGAACACCTGCCGGCAGCGCTGGGCGTAGACCACGACCGAGCGATCGGGCCGCAGATCGGGCGCGGCGTCGGGCGAGTAGGCGTCGTCGGATCGCGGCCGCCGCTCGCTGGTGTAGCGGTTGACCATCGAGTCCATGTTGCCGCCGGTGACGCCGAAGAACAGCGCCGGCCGGCCGAGCTCGGCGAACGGCGCCGGTGACCGCCAGTCTGGCTGGGCGATGATGCCGACCCGGAAGCCCTGAGCCTCGAGCAGCCGGCCGATGATCGCCATGCCGAAGCTCGGGTGATCGACGTAGGCGTCGCCGGTGACCAGGACCACGTCGCACTCGTCCCAGCCCAGCGCGTCCATCTCGGCCCGCGTCCGCGGCAGGAACGGCGCCGGTCCCAGGCGGTGCGCCCAGAACTTGCGATAGCCGAACAGCGCGCGCGGCCCGGCGGGCGCGAGGGCGGCGGGCGATGACGAGGGCGAGGGCGAGGGCGACGACGGCGCGGACATGGTGCCACCGTCACGGCGACGGCGAGGAACGTGCTTACTCGCACGTCGCGACGGCGCAATCAACGCTTGATCGGCGCCGAGCGCAGCGCGCCGCCGGCGTCGAGCCAGAACACGCCGCCGGTGCGATCGTCGTCCCACGGCAGGTGGACCGGCTCGGCGTCGCCGACCGAGACCTCGCCGTAGCTGTCCTCGTCCCAGCCGACCGCGGGCTGGGCCCGGACCACCAGCACCTTCTTCGCGCCCTTCGCCGGCTTCCACTTCTTCGCCGGCTCGACCGCCCACGTGCTGTGCAGCCGGCGGTCGCCGCGGGCCTTGCCCATCTCGATCGCGCCGACCTGATGGAGCTGGCCGCCCTCGATGGCCCACAGGGTCAGG
>JAYVSF010000496.1:0-22079 GCA_043775605.1 Myxococcales bacterium | reverse complement strand
AGCAGCCGGCTACGCGCTGAGCGGGTTCCCTCGGTCACGCCCCCAAGCTGGCATCAAGCCGCCGGCTCCGGAAGGCTGTGACTCGTGCAGCGGGTACGGCGCTCAGGCCGCTGGACCGCCACGCGGCCACGCGCTGCTCCCACGTCTTCATGTCCGTCATGCCCGCCATCCTGCGGGCGGACTCATGCGTCCGGAAGGGCGGGATTCATGCAGCGGCTACATTCTACCGGCGGTGCGCAGCCGGGATGAGACTCTGCAGCCACTTGTTGGGCCGGTTGGCGAACGCGTCCTTCAGCCGATCCGCAATGTGCTCGGGCTCCCAGACCGCGGCGGGCTCGAGGCGCACGGCCTCTGCCGGGGTCGTCGGCCGCATCTCGGCCCGATCGTCGATGATCCGTGGATGCTCGGGATCCGCCACGTTCCACATCGCCTGCTCGGCCGGCGGACGCAGGGAGCCGTCGAGCGGGATCCGGCCGACCGGCTTCCACTCGCCCTCGGCGACAAGATCCTTGTGGGCAGCGATCGTGAAGAGCACGGGGCTCGCCACGATCTCGGCGAGCTGATCGGACGGCTCGCGGGTGCGATGGCGGTAGAACGCCGCCCACGGGAACTCGAGCAGACGGGCGTAGTACGTCCAGTCGTCGTCGAGCGACTTGCGGACCACGGTGCCGGGCTCCCAGCGCTTTCTCGCCATGCGTCGCTCCTCATCTCCCGGTGTACCCTGCTGCCCGTCCGAAGAAAACGGTGGAGGCCGCATCAAAGATACGTCCTAGCGGATGGTTTGCCCTGACGCCACGGATGGCGTTGCCCGAGGAGGTGCCGGGTCTGCGATCGCTGCGCGCGCCGCCGAACGAATCGATCAGTTGTTGCTCTCTTCCCCGGATAGCTTGATAGGCGGGGTCTCCCCAGCGCAACGCGACCGGCAGGGTTGCATCCGTGAACTGATCGAGCTGCGCCGGGCCGTATCCCCGGACGTGGTGCCTGGCGTCGCGCGCGGCGACGATCGCACGGGGATCGCCATAGCCTCTCGACCTTCCGACATACGTGAACGTTCGTCCGTTGATGACGCGCGTCTTGGTGTACGTGACGTACCGCAGCGGACGACCGCGGTCGTCGCGGGGAGGAGGAGGAGGAGGAGGAGGAGGCCGATCGTCGGGCCGCGGGCGCGGCCGCGGTTCCACTCGAGGCACCGGTCGCGGACGTGGCAGGGTCCGTGGTGGTGCGACCGGCCTTGGCCGAGGCACCGGAGGCGCCGGGATCGGGATGGGCGGAGCCGGAACTGGGATCGCGGGCGGTGGTCGTGGTACCGGGATCGCAGGCGGCGGCACCGGTTGTGGCATCGGCGGTGCTTGGGGCGGTGCTTGGGGCGGCGCCGGCGGCGCGATCGGCGGGAGCGGCCACGGTTCGACCTCGGGGCCCGCAAACGGGTTCGTGAATTCCGGGAACCGGACGGGGGCCCGCCGTTGCTGCGCGCTGATCCCGATGCCGGTCGCCACGGTCGCTGTGCCGAAGATCAGGAATAGCTCGGCCGCGGTGAAGCCGAGGATGAGTCCGACCGTCCCGCTCGGGTCGACGATGTTGACCGGGTTGGCGCGGACGTAGAGGTACACGTTGGGACCGTCGACCAGCCCCTCGGGGTCCGGACTGAACCAGCGGCCGAGCCACGGCGCGTAGTAGCGCGCGCTCGCGTAGTAGAAGCCGCTCTCCTCGTCGCGCTCGCGGCCGGCGAAACGCACGCGTCGCGGTGTATCCGTCGCGTCGCGCACCGCCTGGTACGCGGTCCCTCCGTACGGGAAGTACTCCTCGTACGACATCACGCCGGCCGCCTCGTCGAGCTCGAGCGTCGAGCTCTCGATCAGCGTCACGTACTGGTACTTGACGACCCGCGCCGGTCCGGGATCGGTGCCGGCGGTGCGCCGCTCGACGACCGCGACCCCCTTGCGGTCGGCCACGAGGCAGAGTGTCTCGCGGCTCAGCGTGACCGTGATGCCATCGGCGGCGTACTCGCGGTAGAGTTCGAACGCGCCGCCGAGATAGAGTCGCTCCTTGCGACGCGTCCCCGGGCCGGCCGGCGCCGAGCGGTCGGTGACCTTGCGCACGCGCTGATCGGTCGCATCGTAGTTGTAGAAAGTGGTCTCGGGCGTGCCACCGTTGACCGCCTGCGTCGCGGTCGAGCGCAGACCATCGCGCTCGTTCCACGTCATCGACGACAGGTGCGGCATGCGCGTCGCGTTGCCGTGCGCGTCGTACGGGTAGTGCGCGCTATACGGGCCGCCATCGGGATCGCCGGCCAGGCTGGTTGCCGACAGGCGGTTGCTGACGACCGTCGGATCGATCTGCGACGGCTCGACGTACGCGTAGCGTCGTCGCCAGTCGCCCGCGCCGGGCACCTGGTGGAGCATCGACAGGAGGTTGCTGACCGGGTCGTAGTCGTACGTCTCGACGTATGTCGCCATCGCGTTGCCGTCGCCGGGCTGCGGCAGACGCATGCGGGCGGAGTCGTCGTGGCTCTCCTGGACGGGGGCCAACAGCGCACCGCCGCTCTGGCCGAGGTGCTCGCGGCCGGTGGCGCGGATCAATCGGTATCCGGCGTCGTAGGTGTAGTCGGACGACGGCTCGACGCGGCGGTTGCGAAAGAACACGACATCATGGATGTCTGCGTCGTCGCGCGCGCGGGTGATGTTGCCGGCTGCGTCATGCGTGTAGCGGAGATCCTGGACGATCCGTTCGTCGACGGGAAACGTCGACGGGCGCGTCGTCAGGATACGGCCCAGCCGACGGCTCAGCGGATCGATGTGCCGCTCGGTGACCGTGCCGTTGCCGTGCGTGATCGCGATGCGCTCGCCGTGCGCGTCGTAGGTGACATCGGTGACCGCGTGGATGTCGGCGGTTGCGGGATCGAGCAGGCCGGTGGGCAGGGCGGTGACCTGCTCCCAGATGTCCACCCGTTCGACCTTGCCGGCCTCGTTGTGAGTCGCGAGCACAACGTTCGGCCGCATCGTCGCGCTGTACGGCGTGACGACCTGACAGGGGCGGTTGAACGCATCGAAGCGCGTATGCGCGACGAAGCGATCGGCGGTGACCAGGAGCGGCGCGGCCAGCGTGTCAAGGGTGGACAGATCGGTCTCATCGGCGAGCGCCGACCAGTCGACCTCGTCGCGGTACTCGCGCGCGAGGTGGCGCGAACGGTCGACAATGTTTCCCTTGAAGTCGCAGCGATCGTTGCTGGTGATCCCCGACTGGTCGTAGTGGCGGAATATCTGGCCGTTGAGGTTGCGATCGGCGTGGCCCTCGCCGTAGAGCGTGCGCGCGACCACGTGCTCGGGGCCGCCGGCGGTGGCGACGTACCGGTGGGTAGGGCGCCGGCTGCGATCGTACCGCAGGCGGACCACGTGATCGCGCGCGTCCCACGATCGGATCGGGCAGCCGGTGACGTCGGGTAGGGCACGGCGCGTCCCGCCGTCCATCTGGTTGTGGAGAAGCTCGCGGCCGGCGAGATCGCGAGCCGCGACGTAGCGGAAGCCGACTGCCGAAGGCTCGCGCACCAGGTACTCGACGACCCGGCGGCCAAGGGCATCGACCACCGCGAGCTGGACGCCCTCGACGTCAAACACGACGCGCGTTGGGTGCCGACCGCCGGTGCCTCGATCGAGCACCGTCAGGCAGGCATGTCCCGCCGCGTCGACGTGGTCCACACGTGGCGTACCGGCATGTGCCGCCGCCTTCTGCGCGGCGTCGCGCTCGTTGGCTCGCTCGACCGGGTCGACCCCGAACGTGCCGCCGATCCGGCGGTCGTGCCACGACGTGAAGGCGCCCGGCGCGTCGCCAAACAACCTCCGGAAGTGATCGCCGACGTCCGGATCGGTCCGCGGGTCGGCAATCAGCACCGTGTCGTTTCGATCCCAGCTCGTCTCGCGCCATCCCTCGAAGACGTGCTTCTCCGAGGTCATGTCGGGGTGGAGCACGGCGACCACCCGGCCGATCGGATCGTAGAACGTGACGTGGCTGGTGCCGACCGCCACCGCGAACTCGAAGGCATGTGTGGCGGTGAAGAAGGGCTCGTAGCGTCGAACCGGCCGGCCCTTGTTGTCGAGGATTGTCCAGCCGGTGCCAGCCCAGCGCGGCGCGATGTCCGGGGCACCATCGACGACCGGTCCGGCCTCGGCCTGAACCTTGTGCTGGATCTGGTGGCCGTGGCCGTCGGAGTAGATCAGCTCGTGTCGGCAGCGGAGTGTCGCGCCTGCGGCGAGCTCGTGGACGTGGGTTTCGCGGTCGACGCTGTACACCACCACCGGCGCAGGCGCTGGCGTGTCGCGCGTGCGCAGGTACGCATCGAGATCGTAGATCAATCGCGCAGAGGCGTTGCCCAGCACGGCGAGTGGATCAGCGAGCGGATCGTCGAGATGGGCGGCGATCGTGGCGGCGTCAAGGTCAGGCTCGAACCCGGCGAGGGAATCGCCGAGGTTCTCGGTGACCTTTCCGTGCACCGCGCTGCCGACGACGTGGCCGAGCGCGTCGAACGCCACCTCGGCGCGGTTGCCGTTCGGATCGGTTACCCGCCGTGGCTCGAGCACGCGGTAGTCGTTCGCTGCGCCGTGCACGTTGCCCACCGGGTCGGTCGCGCTGACTGGCATCAGGTCGTAGTCGTCGAGCTCGGTCCGGCTCACCCCGCCGAAGGCGTCGATCTTGCGTCGCTCGGTGAAGAAGTGCTGGCGGGCATAGGCGAGCTCCACCGCCGGGGTGTCCGCGTCCCCCGGCGAGTAGTGGATGGTCTCCGCCGGAATCCACCAGCCTGTGCTCGCGGAGAGCTGGACGTAGCCGCCCTCGGCGAGTTCGGTCGCGCCGACCCTGCCGTCGAGGACGCGGGCGAGGAGACCGGGCGTGAGCGCGAGCCGGTACGAATCTCCTGGCAACGCCAGCGACTCGAGCGTGTCGAGTGCCAGCAGGCTCGCGAGATCGTCGCTCCGGTAGACGATGCGGTGGTGTTCGACGATCCGGCGCCCTGGCGCGGCAGGGGGGGAACCACCACCGTCGATATCGGCGCTCGCCAGCTCCTCGTACGGGAGGTCGTGGGCGGCGTTCCATAGGGTCGTCCAGCCGGTGTCGAGCTCCGAGAACCGGAACAGGTTGGTGACGCCGGGCCGCACGCTCGCCGGGACGAGGCCGGTGAGCTCGGCTTCGATGGCCTCGGACGGTAGCGGGATCCGGTTCGCATCGTCGAGAAACACCGGGTTGGTGTAACTGTGCTCGACGCCGCGCATGTGGAGTCGCCCTTGGTCGTAGGCGAGCATCTGCCGGAAGCCCGCCGACAGGCCAGGCTCCGGCTCCGGGTAGCCGGACCGGCGTGGATAAACCACGGAGATCGTGCGCAGCGGGTGGTCGAACGCATCGACGTCGAGCACCACCTCGTGCGAAACGCGCGGGTCATCGCTCGCGCGCTCGTAGTGGAACGTTACCGTTTCTCGCGCGCTCGCCGAGAACACGCCGTTGCGGTTGCCGGCTCGCGCCTGTCGCCGCCGCACCTCGTAGTTGTGCTCGACGACGTCGTAGGGGATCGCTGCGCGCGCCGTGCCATCCTCTGCGTAGGTCTCGCGCCGCAGCTCGTGGCCCTTGAGGGCGCGGCACGCCTCGCGGATCTCGTCGTGCCCGAGATCGGCCGGCAGCTTCGAGTCGGGCAGCTCCATCGCCGCTCGGTCGGCGGCGCGCGCAGCCGGGCGCAGCGGCGGCTCGGTCCAGTACTCGTCCGCAAACTGGAGCGACACGCGCTCGCGATCGATGAAGCTTCCGGTGTGGAACCAGGCCTTGCTGTAAACCGGCGGCGACCAGGCGGCGGTGTCCCAGTTCTCGGCGGCCGGGAAGGATGTGTCGGCTCGGACGTCGGCCGTGTCCCACGTCTCGACCATGCCGAACCCGCGGAATTCGCGCTCCTCACCGTCGTAGTAGCCGTGGTGGTAGGCGTAGCGTGTGATGAACCGGGTGCGGCCGATCCAGTCGTAGATCTCCACGCGCTCGATCACGTGCACCGGGAACGGCAAGCGCGTGACCCACGGCGTTCCGGCCGCGCGGTCGGCCAGGTAGAAGCGCGTCGACGGCGCGTAGACGAGGTGCGTCTCGGCGCCGAGGTTGTTGCGGGTCCGGCTCAAGAGGTGCGGCTTGCGCCCACTCATCAGATCGACATAGCGGAGCGGCGCACTTCCGTACGCCGGCAGCGGCGACGACCACACGAGGCAGGCGGTGCCGTTCCCGAGCAGGTCCGCCGTCTGGACCGAGGCGAGGCGGTCCGCGCTGGGGAACACCGCGAGCCGCTGCGGCTCCGACCACGAGTTCCCCGACCGGTTGAACCAGACCCAGACGCCGTCGGCGCCGACGTAGAGGATGTCGGTCGTGCCAGAGCCGTCGATGTCGGCGATGCGGATGCGCTGCGGATCGAACTGGTCGGGCGCGGCGAACCACGGCGAGCTATCCATCGTCACGCGCCGACCGAAGCGTCCGTACCCGAGGTTCGGCCAGTAGCAGACCTCGCCGTTGCGGATACGGACCAGATCGGAGAGGCCGTCGCCGGTCAGGTCGGCGAGGTGCACGGCCTCGCGCTCGTTCGCCACGAGCGGCGGCCCGCCGGCCGCCTCGTCCCACGGCGCGTGGCGCCGGGTGTGCGGGCCGAAACCGTCCTTGCCGAGAGACGGGAACATCGTCCAGACGTTGTCCTCGCCGATCAGGATGTCGATGCGTCCGTCGCCGGTGAGATCGATCAGGTGGTGGTTGGCTGTCGACAGCTCGACGTTTGGAACCGAGCGGAACGCGACGAACGGCTCCCAGCCGCCGTCGGCCGTCCGGGTCCAGAAGCCGCCCTCCTCGCGGTTCAGCGTGACGACGTCGAGCTTGCCCTCGCCGCGCACGTCCATGAGTTGGACCCGGCCACGCAACGCATGGTTCGACGGAAGCGGATCGACGACGCTGATCGCTTCGAAGACCGGCGTCACCCCAGCCAGCGGGGTGAGGTTGCGTTGGTAACGCCACGCGACGCCGTCGTCGGACAGGATGCCCGGAATGCCCTCGCCGTCGAGATCGACGAATCGGTAGTCAGTGGCGTCGACCCCGCGCGGCAGGTTCGGCGCATCCGCGAGCGCCACCTCGCGCACGGTGGGATCGACCACCGGGCGGCTGTAATCGAACTCGAGCGGCGGCAGCGCCTTCCGCCGGTAGCCGGCGCCGTCGCGGCGGAAGCCGACCTGCCGGATCGACGTCAGCATCGAGTAGATCGGGCTGGTCGGGTCTGGCGTGGCCAGCTGATCGCCGTACGTGAGCTCGTAAGCGCGCACGAGACAGTCGGCGCCGACGCCGACCTCCGCGGGGAAGTGGTGGAACATCAGCGCGCGCATGCAGCGGCGGTAGGTGCGCACCTCGAAGCCGGCGCGGCAGCTGGAGAACGGATCCGGGCGCCGCGGGCGCGCGCCGTGATTGCCCGGACGCGGCATTGCGGCGTCGTGGTCGCCATAGTCGAGGACAAGCTCGAAGTGCCAGTCGCCCGGCAGTGACGGCTCCGGGCCGAGCTCCGCCCCGGTCGCGTAGTACGGCGTCTCGAAACCGTAGCGAACCGACTTGAGGTAGCGCTGCCGCACGCGATCCTGCGGCGGCCGGTTCGACTCATGCGCAGAGGACAGGTCGACCCCGTCCGCGCTCTCGCGCGCGTAGGTGAAGACGACCAGGTTGCCGATGTCGTCGTAGCGGCGGCACGCGAGGTAGGAGAAGACCTGGTCCGGATCGCCTCCCGAGGCGACCGTGCTGTCGGGATCGAACCCGTACAGCGTGGTGACGTTGTTGCTGGTGATCGTACGCCAGTGCGTGACGCCGGTCGCCATCGCCATCCAGCGTTCGAAGCGCGTGTGGGCGTGGTCGATGCGCGGCCGGTACGGCAAGACGTCGTACGTGACGCCGTGGACGGTCCGGTGGCGGTGTTGCCGGACCCCCGCGTCGTCGACGACCGGCACCAGGTCCTCGGTCCCGGAGAAGACGAAAATGTCCGACTCGTCGCCGTCGACGTACCTGGGCAGGCCCTTGTCGGTCCGCCGAGACACCACCGGGAGGTCGAGGCTCCACCCCATCCCGAACGGGCCGTTGCCGGCGCCGGAGTCGTACCCGAGGTGGAGCGCCGGCGTGAAGCCGGCGCGGCCAGGGCTCATCGGCAGCGGCACCGCGAAATTCGCCGTGCCGTTCGCTGCGTCGACGCCGAACTTCTCGCTGATGCCACGGACCGCCCCGCCGCCCTTGGGCAGCGAGATCCGCGATGACGGTGCCCGGACGGGGCCGGCTGCCGCTTCTGTATCCTTGGTTGCCATCGGGAGTCAGTCGCAGCGCTCGCCGCGCGTGAACACTGCCATCTGGGTCGGAGCCCCGAGGTCAACGTCCTCGGGACCGATGCTGTGGTGGATCACCTCGTAGCCAGCAGCCGCAGCCCACGGTCGGGTCCACTTCTCGAACCCGTCGCGGGTCCATTCGAAGCGGTGGCCGTCGTGGCGCAGCGATGGCCCCAGCCTCCACTTGACGTTGTACTCGCGGTTCGGGGTCGTCACGACGATCACGCGAGGCCGGATGAAGTCGAACAGCACGTGCTCGAACGCGCGCAAGCGCGGCGGATCCATGTGCTCGATCACTTCCGAGACCACGGCCGCGTCGTGGCCGAGAAGACGAGGATTGCGATGTGTCAGGACTCCCAGGAACAGCCTCACGCGAGCCAGTTGCGCAGGCGGCATGGTGCGAGCCATCCGTCGCTGGGCGAGTTGCAGAGCCTCCTCGGAGAGATCGACCCCGGACACTCGCTCGATTCGAGGCTCGCGGGCGAGAATCTCGATCAGCCATCCTGCGCCGCACCCAAGATCGATCACGCTGCTAGCGTCTGCCCCGCGGATCACGTCACGGATCGAGTCGATCCGCTTGAGAAAGAGCCGCCGAACCGGATCGGTCGCTCTTGCCGAGTACCAGCGGCTGGACGCCGCCTCGGCGGCGCTGTCCTCCGGCTGACGCCGCAACAGCACACGGGTCCGGATCACCGACGCTCGCAGAGCCGGAGGAATCGCCGCCGCGTCGACCAGATCGACATGACAACCGACGATGCGCTCCGCTGCCTCGGCGGCACGCTCGAGTGCCCCACGCTGCAAACCGTCGACCGCGAGGTCGAGATCCGAGCGGCGATCTTGCAGGCGCGAAGCGGCGAGCGAACCGAACAACCAGACGTGGGTCGCCCCCAAGCCGTAGAGGACGGCCGCCGCCCGTGTCGCCAGGCTGTGACGCTCATCATCCAACCGATGGGGCGTCATGAAGACCGTCGCTCGTCGAAGTGTGGGTGGAGATAGACGTTGATCGAAGGCCCAAGACCTGGAGCCACTCGAACCCCGACGACCGAGATGTCACCCGGCCCGGCGGCAGCGAGCCATCGGGCGAAATGGCGATCGGCCCCTGGATCCTCGGACAGCGCCCGCTGGAGCGCGACACGTGCCGCGTTGGCACCGCCAGCGATGGCCCCCGGCAGCAGATCCAGCTTGAGCTCCCATCTGCCCTTTCGACGGCGAAGGCCGAGGAGCGCCGTGTCCGGCGCGAGGAACATCGAGACGCCAAGCACCATGAGGGTCCGTACCAACGCTGGTGCACGATCACCCAGACCGAGCTCCTCCGCGATGTCGACGATGCGGCGCAGCGGCGCTCCGCCGACAAGACGGAGGTACAGGCGCTCTTCGGCCGCGTGCTGCGTGCACGAAAGCGAGAGGAGGTGCGGCGACGCCGGCAGGCGACGGGACACGCGTGCAAGGAGGTCACACCATGCTGGCGACAACCCTTGTCCGGTCGGCTCGACCTCTCGGTAGAGTTTCAGCTCCGTCACGCCGACCGCGTCCGTCGTCGCACCGAGGTACGCACCGAAATGTCCGCCGCGAGACGTGGACGCCGAGAGTGCGTCAGCCGCAGCATGCGCAGATTCGGGCGAGCACCATCGCCGCACGTCGGACATGAACGCAGCCTCGCTGGCACTCCGTCGTTGTTCCGGCGTGGCTCGCGCGAGCGGCTCGAAGTCGATCCGCAGCCAGGACGGCTTCGCCTGCGCGAACGAGATCTCGATCGGCAGCCGCCCGGGAACCAGCGAGTTCGCGGCGTACACGTCGGCGCCGAGGGGAGGTTCGAAGGTGTCCGCGAGCAGCTCACCGACGCATCCCAGCTCCGCAGGATGCTGGGCACGCATCGAGCGAGCCGCCCCGACCAGCCATGGCCCGACGGTGTGCCATGCCGGACGCAGCGGCGGGCTGGCGGCCACGCCTAGAACGTGAGCTGACACAGCATCCCCACATCGAAAAGCTTGTCGGGGTCGAGCCGCGCCACCCCATCGACGACCTTCGTCAACGCAGCCGGCAACGCCGTCGCTTGAATCACCCACGTGGCGGCCGCGTCATCGGCGGAAACGGTGACGCCGCCGCCGAGGCCCACCGCGCCCGCCGGGAGGCCGGCGAGCGTGGTGTCGACCACTGCGAGCTCCACGGGAGTTGCGGCGCGTCCGGGCGCCCGCAGCGACAACGTCAGGCGATCGGTGTCGTCGTAGACGACCCCTGTGCCGAGTTGACCGAACAGCGCGACCCGCTGGACCTTGAGCGGCCGGCCCTGAAGTGCCATCGGGAACCGATCGAGCGGCAGGCGCACGCTGAGCCCGACCGCGCCGCCGCCTGCCGGCGGGTTGAGGAATCGATACCAGTCGTCGGGGAAGTCGTGGCGAAGGCTGAACAGGCGGTACAGACCGCGCTTGCCCTCCTCGAGCTCCATCTGCTTGAGCGCGTTGCCGAGCTGACCGAGTGCCGCGAGCTTCAGCGGCTCACCGCCGTCGCGGGCGGTGTACCGGAGCCGCAGCACCACGTCCACGATGGTCCGGTAGTCGAACTGCCTGAAGTCCGACGGCAGCTCGAGCCGCCAGGTGCTGACCGCGCCGGTCCCTTCGAACGGCTGGTAGCGATCGTCCCGCATGTCGAGCTCGAACGTGCCCGTGTCATCACGGCCCGAGCTCGTCACCACGGCTTGCACGCCACCGCTCCCGTTGGCGAAGCGGCGATCGTCGGGCCCTGTCGAGGCGTATGCGGGCGTGACGGTCGTATCCTTCCGGATCCGGCTGCCGAGCAGCGTGAGCTTGCAGCTCACTGTCGTGTACGGACCCGCCACGCACGGGATCGACAACGCGACCGATCGCAACCGGCGCATGTAGTGACCCGGGTTGTCGATATCGAAGATGGCCTCGGGCAATTCGACCGTGCAGGTGCCGCGCTCTTGCATCGAGACCAGCGCCTCGGGGTGGAGGAGCGCGAGCGAGATGTGCTTGGTCAGCTCGTACTCGCGGCGATTCTGCTCGACGTACTCGACCTCCATGCGCTTGAGGTCGAGGAGCAGACGCTCGCCACACAACAAGCCCTTCTTGAGGCTGTCCCAGTAGCCAAACTGGACGAAGTTCGAGTCGCCGAGTCCGAGCTCGAATCGATAGGCCTGCTCGGTGCGCTTCGCGACGTCGTACGCGAGCTGATACGCTTGGAAGAAGACGTCCGACACCTGCCCTACCATCCAGTCATACAGGTCACGGTTGGTGTACTTGTCGCGAAGGAATTCCTCGATGACCTTGGCCTGCTCGATCCGTTTGAGGTGCGTGTCGAGCTCGTTCTGCCCGATCTGCTCGCGCAGGAGCGCCGACAGGATCTGCGCGTCGATCTGCATCATCTCGCGCCCGGCCAGGTTGCTCTGCAGCGCCCAGTCGTTCTCGCGTACCAGGTAGGTCGCGAGGCGCGCCGCCCGGCTCGCCTCGTGCTGGTACGAGACCGAGCTCGCCCTCGCCCGATTCGCGAACCCGTTCGAGATCCCCGCCAGGTTCGAACCGCCGAACGACACGCTACCGCCGAGCCCCCAGGGCATGACGCTCAGGCTGAGGGTCGGGATGATGCTGAGAAGCGCGCTGACGAACTCCCAATCCGCCGCGGTGTGGGCGTCGCTGTTCGCGTCATCGAGCTTGGTCAGCTCCTGTCGCTCGTACTGCGTGAGCTTGATGCCATCCTCTGACTGGATCGTCGGGGCAACACCTGGCGCCACGTCCGGAATCGGCTGACCCTCGCCAGGCACGCTGGGGCTGGTGACTCCGAGGAGCTTCTGATAGTTGACATAGCGCGCCTCGGCGAGGCGTCGCTGCGCCCGTAGCCCCGCGACGTTCTGCGTGGACTCGGCCAGCCGGCGCTTGCGCTCCGCCGTCATGACGTCGAGGATGGCCGCCTCGTGCTGGGCCCGGATGGCGGCCACTTCCTCGGCGTCGCGCTTCTCGAGCGCAGAGAGGAGCGACGCACCCAGCGACTTCACTTCCTGGGTGAGCTCTGTGGCCTTGAGCGACAACACTCGGAACCGGTAGATCGGCAGCGCCACGTCGATGTCCGACAGCGCCGTCGTCAGGTCGATCCCGGCCGCCGCGGCCCGCACCAGCAGCGCAGGGTCGATCGGCGGTTCGAACAGCGGCAACCGCTGCACGACGCCCTCGATGTTCATGCAGTGCCGGATCTTGGTGAGGCGGTCGGCGACCGTGCGCCAGTAGCCGAGCAGCTTGTCGTTCGGCGGCACGCAGAAGTACAGCATCTTCGGAATCGACAGCGGCGGCGCGTCCGACGGCACCACCACGCTGTCCGGGTGCGGCGGCGGCAACACCTGCTCGATCTCTACGAGCCTGTTGGAGAGCCGCCGCAGCTCGGGGTCGAGCGAGGTGTATGTGTGGACGATCGCCTCGGCGCGCGGCGCGATCTGGGCCGGCTTGCGGCCGAGGATCTCGGCGGCGAGCACGTACAACTGGGTCGCCTCGTTGATGCTCTCGATCGTGTTGCGCCGGAACAGCTGGTCGCCCCAGGCGATCAGGTTGTCGAGGTACTTCATGACAACGGCCTTCTGGTACGCCGTCGTGCGCAGGCTCGCGATCACGTGGGGATCGAACGGGTTAGCGCGCCACTCTCGAATCTGCGCATCGAGCGCTTGGTCGGAGATCCCGCGCGCCGCAAGCTCGACGAGTCGCTCGATCCGCTCCTTCTGGTAGCCGGCCTTCGTCTCCTCGAAGAACGGTCGCGTGCGCCAGTACTTCTGCGGCACCGGCTGTCCGCTGGTGTCGGTCGGGTCGAAGATGTAGTGGAACCAGGCCTGCGCGTCCTCGAACCGCTGGTTGTGCATGAGCCGCGTCGCGATGAGCAGCGGCGCGTGGAAGAACAGCTCCCAGTTGTACTGGGAGTACGCACCCTGCGGCGTGAAGTCGACATCCTCGACCGGATAGCGGTTTTCCGTCGCCGGGTCGCCCTTGTCGACCAGCGCGGTGGGCGCGTACCGCGGCTTGAACACGGCGACCGACTCGAGCTGCAGATCGCGGCCGAAGAAGCCGTCGAGCCCGTGCCAGTTGAGCTCCTTGATGAGGTTGCACACGTACGGGTGGTAGAAGGTCCAGAACCGATACCGCATCTCGATCCGAGCGATCGGATAGGTCCACACCTGAGCGAAGATGCGGCTGTCGTCGATGTAGTCCTTCAGCTTCAGGCGCTGCTTGTCGCCGCGGGCCAGAACATAGGTTCCCTTGGACGCGGTCAATCCCTTGGCGGCGCGGATCGCGAGAGCGCGCGAGACGATCGGAGCGGCAGGCGCCGCGACGACCGCCGGGACTCGGTCGACGTTCACAGCGTCGGTGGGGACGGCCACCCGTGCCGCATCGTGCGCGGCGTGCGCGGCGAACCTCGCGTCCCGTGCGACGCGCCGCACCTCGACCCGGTGGCGCTCGATCGGGACTGGATCGATCAGGCCGGGCCGGGGCCCGGGATGCGGCAACTTGGCCTTCGGGAGCGGGGTGTAGTACGCGCGGTGAACGAGGTCGATGGCGCCCGGATGAGCACGCCACGGGCTCGACCACGAGCCGGTGATCACGGTGACGTCTTCGGGGGTCACGAAGAACGACTTGATCGAGTCCTGGTAGAAGAACGGGCGCCGCGCCGTGATCGCGCCGTCCTGGTACGCGTACGCGAGGCTGAATGTCCCAGGCGTCGAGGCCAGCACGACGTCCTCGGTCTTGCCGCCACGCGCCTTGGGGAGGATCAACGGGGAGCTGGGCACCTCGGTGAAGAACATCCCGTCGAGACGACTCCCGGTGGGCGGGAACACCCCGTTGATGATCCGATCGAACACGTCGATGCGTCCGTCGCAACCGGTGAAGTGCCAGCCCTTGACCGTGGCCTCTCGGACCTTGCGCGTCCCGCCGTAGTAACCGGGGCGCGGACCCACGACGACCGTGCGCTCCGGGACGTCGTACTCGTACCAGACGCGGAGGCCCGGTCCATCGAACGCCGCGCGGAGGGTGTGGAGGCTCTTGCCGCGGTCGGCACGCCCCTCGTCCGGCTGGAGGTTCGACTGGATCTTCTGCGGCGTGATCTTCTTTGCCGACCAGCGACCATGCCGGCGCTCGGTCCACGCGATCTGGATCTGCCACCGCCTGGTCACGGCGGTCGGCTTGTCTCCGATCGGCTGAGGGTCCTGGGTCTCGGTGAACTCCGGCCACAGCAGAAAGAGACGCGAACTCCAGATGATCGGAAGGACCTGCTTCTCGGAGATGTCGACTTCGACACGCTCCCACTCGGTCCATCGGCCCTCGGCGACGCGACGGCGATAGAAGTGGGCAGGCGTTGCGTCGAGCGTGCGGGCCAACACGTGGAGGACAGCGGGCTGGTCGGCGATCGCGTCCTGCTGATACATGCCGGCAACTTCGAGCCTGGCGGTCGTGTCGAGGCCCTCGAGGTACGTCATGAAGGCGTCGGCGGCGAGTTCCTGGTCGACGTTCCCTTGCAGAAGTGCGCTCTCGAGCCCCTTGAAGAGCGTGGTCTTGTCGTGCCGGAGCTCGGGCTCGATCCAGTTCTCTGGGTAGAGGAAGACCTTGCGGTTTGCCTCCCACAGCCGGTACGACTTCATCCAGCGCCACTGCGACCACGCGGCATCGCTGTGGACGTTGGCGACCATGCCGCGGTCCTGTTCGAGGTTGAGCAGCGTCCGCTGCACGAACAGCTGCACCGACGACAGCGCCTGCTTGATGCGCGACGTGACCATGCACGGCGCCATCTGGACGTCGATGAGGAAATGCGCGTACAGGCCGTCGACGTCCTGCCAGGTGCGCCCGAGCGCCGGATCGGGTCGCGCGATGAGGTACGCGACGAGCGACGAGCGCTGCTTCTCCCGCAGCACGTCGCGAAGCGGCTTCGCGACCCCGAGCCACTCCGTCTCGGAGTACTTTGCCTTGACCGCGTTGCGCACCGCCCGCGCGTCGTCGGCCGACACCTCGGCCCGTGCCCAGTCGCGGCACCGGTCGGCGGACACGCCGAGCTGCCGGACCCGGCGCATCGCCGCGCGTAGGCGCGACAGCCCGGTCTCGTCTCGGAATGCCCCCGGCACGTCGAGACCGAGCCTGGCCGCCGCGCTGGCGATGTCGGCAATGCTCCAGCTGGTGCGCGACGCGATCTCGGCCCAGAGCTGTGCGCCGGTGATCCCTACGGTGCGCGCCAGGGCGAACACCGACGACAGCATCTGCTCGCCGCGCGGCAGCTCATCGCGCAGGCGTCCGAGGTCGACCAGTCGCAGCCACGACGCGAACGCTGCGGACCCGTCCGCGATCTCGGCGACAGGGAGATCGTCGAACGCGAGCCACCTGACCGTGCGCACGACGTGGACCCACGGCACCTGTCGCGCAGGAACCGTCGGGCCCAGATCGGCAAGCCACGCGAGCTGCCCGGAGGTTAACTTCAAGCTCGACAAGATCGACGCGGCCTTCTGCAGACGGATGAAGGCCTGGTACTGCGAAGGAAACGCAGCCGCGGTCAGCCGGACGCTGGTGTGGCTGGTGGCGTACGCCGGGTCGAGGAAATCCGCGATCGCCTTCGCCCCCAGTGTGCCGACGGCGCGCACCTGTCGCGTGATCAGCTCTTCGACAGCGCGCCCTTCGAGCGAGAGTGATTCAGACAGGAACCGGACGACCGCCTGAGACGACCAGGTCGCCTGCAGGTATGTCAGGAGCTTGCCGAGGACGCGCGCGAAGCGGGCTTCGGGTGCAACGACCGCGTCGAACAACGCGGTGGCATCGCCGCCGCCGAGGAAGTCCACGGGTGGCACGTAGGAGTCGGGGGCTGCGGCAAGCGCTTCGACAGCCGCGAGCCAGGCGACATCCGCCGAGAGCGCGCGTAGCACGACGCGTTCGGCGTCGGTCATGACACCGGTGAAACGAAGCGCTCCCGCCGTCGCGTCGTGGAGGATGCGGTTCCGGACCTGGGGTGGGAACATGAGGCCGGCCGGCAGTGCCGCGAGCGGCGTCGAGAAGACGGGCCAGACGTACGCCTTCATGCGGCGGGTCACGAAGCTCCGCGGGGCGGCATGAATCGCGTCGATGGCAGTCCGCCACGCCCCGTCGACCGAGGCATTGCGCAGGTCGGTGCGCTCATCGTTGGTGAGCGGTCCGGCGATGCGCAAGCGCCCGGTGGCCGCGTCGAACGTCAAGCGCGGCGCCAGCACCGCCGGGATCGCGATCCCCACGGGGAGCGCCGCCAGCGGCGCGTCGAAAGCCGCCCGACCTGCGAGCGCCTCGATCACCTGCGCGATGAGGTCGGCGGGCCAGAGGAGCTGTGCCAGACGGCGGCGCGTCACATCGCCCGCCGGATCTGCTTGCGCGGAGGCGTCATCCGCGATGCGCTGAAGCGTGCGCCTGAGCTGGTCGAGTTGGTCCGCGATCGCTGCTTCAGAGGGGGCCAGCTCCGAGCTCGCGCTGAACCGGTGACGCAGCAGATAGTCGAGCGTGGCGACCGTGAGCCCGGACGAGCGGATCGCGTCGACCACGTCGAAGCAGAGGACCGCATTCTCGGTGTGCGCCGCGTCGAACGGGTCGATGCCAGACAACGAGAGCAGCATGACCAGCTCGTCGATCGCGAGCCCCGCGGCCTGGGCCAGCTGCGCGTGGCGGAACAGCCACGACAGGTTCGCGAGCGTGAGGTTGTCGTTCCCGAGGCGGGCGACCAGGAGAGAGAGCTCGCTCGCGGTGATCCCGAGCGCTGCGAGGATCGTCGAGGCGTGGTGCGAGATCAGCGCATCGGCGGGTGCCGCGGCCACGATCGCGAGCTCCGCGCCCGCGAGCGCGAACGCCGGATCGAGCGGTTGGATGACCGTCGGGTCCTGGAACAATCGCCGATACAGCGGCGGCGGGTCCTCGCCCAGGGTCTCGATGGTCGTCCAGAACGCGAGGATCGCGTCCACCGGCAAGCTCGTGATCGCGCGCAGCCGAGCGACCTGGGCGAGATGGCGAACAAGTGAGGCGTCGATCGCGCCTCCGAAGGCGCTGACCGCGCGGTCGACTTCGCGCGCGGTCCATCCGAGCCGTCGCCACAACCGTACGAAGCGATGGAGCCGATCCGCAGCAGTTGCGGCCAGCCCGTGGAGCACCAGCTTCCCAGTGTCGCACGTCGTCGAGTCGTTGACATCTGCAGACACGATCGTGATCGCGGCGCCCGGGTTGACGAACCTTGTCTCGAGGACGGCGATCAGCTCCGCGTACGACAGCCCGGCCCGCGCGAGCATCACCCGCACCTGCGCCAGCGCATCGAGCCAGGAGAGCGCGGCGACCATCGGCGTGTCGGGATGCGCCGGGTCGAAGACCTCGAACACGTTCCCGACCTCGTGGAGTCCCCACGGGTCCCAGGCATTGACGCGCGTCACCGAGCCGCGAACCAGCAGCCACCGGGTCCCGGCGAGCGCGGCACCCTCTGCCACCGAAACGTAGGCGGCTCGCGAAGGAGCGAGCGCCCAGTTTCCAGCGCCGGTGACATACAGGCCGTTGACCGCAGCGCCTTGGTCCTTCACCAAGACGACGTCGAGCGCGGCCGGAGCCACGCCGTCGACCATGGCTCCGTCAGCGGTCGCCGCGAGGGCGGCCGTCGTCGCCAGGCGTGCCGCGCGCCCACCCACGATCAGGTCGCGCTCGAGCGGCAGCATCCCCAGAGTCTCTGTCGCGAGGTCGAGGTTCGTCAGGGCCTCGGCCCGCGCCGCCGAGGCGAAGTCCTCGACGAGCTCTTCGCGCCCGATGCGCAGGTGTGACAGGTATGCCCGCGACTCCTCCCACGGAAGATCGAAGGGCAGGGACCACGGGAAGATCGCGCCCCTCAGCTGCTCGTAGGCTTCGTCATTCTGGTGCTGTGGGTTCGCGGCCAACGCCGCCGCACTCGCATCGGTCTGGTACGCGGCCGAGGTGACGCGCAGCGAGCCGTTCGCCTGCTTCTCGACCGGATAGAGGACCGAGTGATCGCTCACGAACCAGCGGCTTGACGCCGCGACCACGACGACCCGGGTCCTGGTCACGTCGAGCGCGATGCCGTGGGCCGCGAAGGCAGCTCGCACCGCCGGCGAGAAGGTGCGCGTGTCGAGATCGACCGCCAGACCTCCGGCAAGATCGAACTCTGTGAACTGCGCGACCGCGTCCTCCAGGAGCTCGTTGACAATATCGACGTACGGCAGCGGGACGTTGGTGTTCACGCAGGTGAGCTCGATATCACCCAGGTCCCTGCGCCGCCCGAACAGGATGTCTCGGCCGTTCGTCGGCAGGCCATTGCGGACGATCGGGCGCTCGTGCAGAAATGCCAGAAGCTCCGCGAGGTACGCCGCGGGACTGAATACCGACCGGCACTCGGAACACGCGCACAGGTCGAGAGAGCCGAAGAGAGTCTCGAGGTCCGGAATCTTCTGCGCGCTCGTCGAGGACAGGACCGCGAGCGCGAGGTTATTGACCGTCGGACTGGCGTTGGCCAGGATGCTCAGCGCCGAGGCGGCGGTCTGCGCCGAAAGGTTGTAGCTGGCCTGAGCCTGGGCGCGTCCGCCGAGCGTGTCAGCGAACCGCGTCACGAAGGTCTCCCGATCGAACGCGGCGATCTCGATCGCCGAATCGAAGCCAGCAGCCCGCAGCGTCATCATCGCCTCGTACCGGGGCACCACGCGGAACACGCGCTGCATTGCCTGCACAGTCGAGATCGCGAGCCCGTGGTCGTCCACGCCCTCGAGCAACACCGGCTTGTCCGCGATGGCCGCACGGAGGTTGGTGCGCAGGAGGTCGAACGCGCCGTCCTGCTTCGCCACGTTCAGGAGCAGTGCCTTCGCCGCTCGCGGCACTGCGTTGTCGGCCTGCGCACGGTAGGCCACCGTCTCCGTCGGCAGGACATCGTCGAGGATCCGCCGGATCGTCGCCGCATAGAGCGCGACCTTGGCGTCATCGCTGTCACCCGGAATGGAGGGCGGCACTCGCGCTTCGGTGGAGCCGTGCGAGTGCCCGACGATCTCCTGCCACCGCGCCTGGTCGAAACGGGCAAGGTCGCGCAGCGAGTCGATCTCACCGGCCGCGCGCATCCGCTGGAGCTCGCGCATCAGTGGGACGTGACCATCGGTGAGCGCCGCCAGCTGAAGCGCCAGCTGCAGGCTCGCGACGTCGTCCTTCAAGGCCGGATCCGCGGCCAGCTTCGTCCAGAGCTCAGGTGTCGATCCCCGGTGCGCCACAACCTCGTTCAAGAATGTCTCCCGCACGCCCGCATCGGGAACCGCGGTCGCGAGGAGGTCGCCCAGCGAAGAGCGTCCGGGCGCGCCGCTCCCTTCGATCGCGTAGCGGACCGCCGCCTTGCCCATCGCCGCGTGCAGCTCGTCGACGTGCTCCGCGTATCGACCCGGAATCAGGCGACCGGCGATGCCGGCCTCGATCGCCCGTCGGAGCACCTCCGATCCTTGGGCGAGCAAGCTCGAGAGATTGGTCACCAGGCCCATCCGAGCCAGCCCGTAGAACACCTCCGCCGGAATATCGCTGCGGGCGGCGAGCTTGTGCGCGACCACGAGCGCCGCGATCCGTTGCGGTGCCTGCCCGGTACGACCGCTCAGGTGGGTCACATCGGGACGTTCCATCGTCTCTTCGAGGCTGTCGAGCGCGGTGCCCTCGAGCTCGGGCGCCAGCTCGGTGATGAGCTGCTCGTACTCCGACCAGACATGCTGCGGCCCACCCTTAACCTGGAGGCGGACCTTCTCGACAGTCTGCGCGTTATAGATGACGCGCGATTCAGCGATCGCTTCCTCTGGCTTCGCTCTCTCGTACGCGCGCACGACGAGATTCGCGTTCCGCTTGTCGGGACGCCGGAAGGCATCGGCCGAGTACCACAGCTCGAAGTTCCCGCTCGCATCGGTCGTCGATTTCGCGAGGCGTTGCTCACTTCGGAGATCTTTGTCGAAGGCACGAACCAGGACTCCGGAGAGGGGCAGTCCGTCGCGGTACATGACTTGACCGCGCACGAGGAACTCGAATTCCTTCGGCGGCTCGTCCGGGCCGCCGCCTGGCTCGCCTCCCCCGCCGTGCTCCCCTCCGCCGCCATCGTCGTGTCCAGGTTCGTCACGCCCTCCCCCGGTTGCCGGCGATAGCCATTGGAAGATGGCGTGAGCACCGCGTTCGAGGCTGCCCAGCACACCGTGCTCGAACACGTGAGCCGAAGGCTCATCGATGACTCCCGTCGGCACGAGCCCGTTCGCTCGCTGCCACTCGCGCAGCGCGTGAAGCGTGCCTGGTCCGAACAGCTCTCGCTCGAGTTCGATCGGCGGAATCTGGAGCCCGGATTTGCACAACTTCTCGTGCAGACCGCGAACAAGCACACCGCTCACTCCCAACGTGAGTGCAATCCTGGTCATCGGTCCTCCGCGCGCCACGAAACCGTGCGCCAAGGCGAACCCGCCCGCGCCTAGCCTTCGACCGGGACGAGCCTCGCGTGGCTCATGCCCCCTTCGACTCGGCGACACTATCCGAACGCCGCCATATCGTCAATTGCCGTCCGTGCAGTAGCTGGCCGGGCTTGTCCGTTTTCTTCGAGGTTCGAGGCGACCTTCACCGGCAGGGTGTGAACCGCCCAGCTTCGCGTGAACCACCACACAAGATGTGGCGCGGGTGAACAGTCAGCGTGAGCGCGATGCCCCGGCGACTCCCCTGGGCGCCGTGAGCCTCATGACGTGGCCCTCGTCAGAACCGCTGTACCGAGGCGGATCCGATCCTGAGCCCACCCGTGTTTCCGACGAGGATTGAGGCACGCCGTGATCGCCAAGTCAGCGGAAGGACGCGCAAACTGTCAAAACAGTCTGTTCGTGCCGGTTCGGGATCAGGAGCGCGACCAGGCGACGGAGAAAGGCGATGGGGGCGAGTACAACCTCGGTCTGGCCAGTGAACCATGGGTGACGCAGGCGGTACTCGACCTGGCCCGACGGGGTCAGGTGCAGGCGGCGGTGGGCGAAGGGTGGGCGGGCGCCGTAGCGGCCGAGGCGCTCGAGGCCGTCGCGGTCGTGCGCGGCGACCGCGGTGTCGGCGTGGAGGGTGAAGTCGTCGAGGCTGGCGGTGAGCCGCTTGGCCGGCGGCGGCGGGGGCATGAGCGCGAACGGCAGCGTGCCCATGGGCGAACGCGCGGCGTCGGCGAGCCATGCGCCGGTGCCATCGTCGTCGTCATCGCGATCGTCGCCGTCGACCAGGTGGTGAATGCGGCGGACCACGCGGGCGCAGATCGCGGCCACGTCGTCGTCGGTGGGTGCTGGCAGCGGCACGAAGCGCGCGCCGTCGGCGCCGTCGGGGACGAACAGGCCGTCGGGGACGAGGGTGTGGAAGAGGACGTTGAGGTTCAGCACCGAGCCGAAGCTCTCGACAGACTGCGACATCGTCCACTTCCACAGGCTGGTCGCCGGCGCGGCCGGTGCAGCTGACCCTGTCGCTGCATCCGCGCTTCGGCGAGCCGGCCGATCTGTTGCGCCGGTACGGTCCGGACGCGGTGTGGCTCGAGTTCGCGGACGGTCACGTGACGATCGTGCCGCGGTGGTGGACGTCGCTGGTGCCGAGCCCGCCGCCGATCTACGTCGGCCAGCGCCCCGTGCTACTAGAGCACCGATCAGTTTCCCGCCTCAGGAAAATCGATCGGTTAGGCGAGGCCGATCGACAGCGCGTTCGGGATCGTGATCCTCTGCCGGGGCGATGG
>JAYVSF010000495.1:0-16716 GCA_043775605.1 Myxococcales bacterium | reverse complement strand
GGTCAAGGATCCGATCGCGCTCAAGGGCGCGCGGGTCACCGGCTACCTGTCCTTGCCCGGCCGCTACAGCGTCTACATGCCGGCGGTCGGCCAGATCGGGGTGTCGCGCCGCATCGCGTCCGACAAGGAGCGCAAGCGGCTGCGCGAGATCGTCGCCGCCGGCCGGCCCAAGCACGGCGGCTTCATCGTCCGCACCGCGGCCGAGGACACCGACGAGCAGGAGATCAAGGACGACGTCGAGTACCTGGCCCGGGTCTGGCGCGAGATCGGCGTGCGCGAGGACGCCCACAAGGGCTCCGGGCTCATCTATCCCGAGCTCGACCTGCCGCTGCGGCTGGTGCGCGACCTGGTCCGCGAGGACACCACCGAGGTCCACATCGACGACGAGGAGCAGTACGCGCGGGTCAAGCGCTTCACCGAGACGTTCCTGCCGCGCTACGCCGAGCGGATCAAGCGCTTCGAGGGCCGCCGGCCGATCTTCGATCACTTCAACATCGAGCCCGCGCTGCGGGTCGCGATCGCGCGCAAGGTGCCGCTGCGCTCGGGCGGCTCGCTGGTGATCGATCAGGGCGAGGCCCTGACCGCGATCGACATCAACACCGGCGGCTTCACCGGCAGCGGCAACAACCTCGAGGACACGGTCACCGCCAACAACCTCGAGGCCTGCGAGGAAGTCGCGCGCCAGCTCCGGCTGCGCAACATCGGCGGCATCATCGTCATCGACTTCGTCGACATGGACAAGGAAGGCAATCGCAAGAAGGTCTGGGACGCGTTCCAGAAAGCGCTGTCGAAGGATCGCGCCCGCTGTAACGTCACCAAGATCAGCGAGCTCGGCCTGGTCGAGATGACCCGCAAGCGGACCCGCGAGTCGCTGTCGCAGATCCTGACCGAACCGTGCCCGACCTGCGAGGGCGCCGGCGTGGTCAAGTCGACGACGACGGTGGCCTACGAGATCCTGCGCGAGGTCCGACGCTCGGGCTCAAGCGCGGACGGCGAGAAGCTGCAGCTCGAGTGCTCGCCCAAGGTGGCCGACCTGCTCAACGCCCGCGATCGCGAGTACCTCGACGGGCTCGAGAAGAAGTTCCAGAAGAAGGTCGAGATCATCGGCCAGAAGGGCTGGAAGCCGGATCAGTTCCGGGTCGCCGGCAAGCTGTCGAGCGAGATCGCCGCCGAGGAGGCCAAGCAGGCCGCGGCGTTCACCCCCGGGCCGGCACCGATGCGGAGCGCCGGGGCCGTCGGCGGTGCGCGCGACAGCAAGCGTCGGCGGCGCGGCGGGCGCGGCCGCAGCTGATCTAGCTCAGGTCATAGCAGGAGCAGGCGGCCGATGAGACCGGCGGTGCGATCGACGCTGCGCAGGAAGCGCTCGCGCTTGTCGGGCTGCGCGTGCAGGCGGAGGAGCTGCTGGCCGTTCTCCCAGGCCACGCCGCGGGCGTGGGTGATGCTCCAGTGCTCGACCGCGTCGTCGAGCGTGCCCAGGCCGTCGTCGAGCAGCTCCTCGAGCGGGCCCTGGACGTCGTCCTTGGTCGGCGCCATCAGCCGGCCGAGCAGGTCGTCGACCGCGCAAAAGTCGCGATGGCGATCGTCGTCGTCGTGCAGCGCGCCGCCGACCAGCCGGCACGAGACGTCGAGCGCGACCGCGAGATCGCGGTTGATGTGGGCGTTCATGCCGGCGATCGCGAAGCGCAAGGGCGAGATGCCGCGGCGGAAGCGACGGTCGATCATCGGCCGCCAGGCCCGGGGCGCGTCGTCGCCGCCGGCCAGCGCGTTGAAGTAGAGCTGGCAGAAGGTCGCGTCGAGGCGGACCAGGTACTCGGGGTCGTGGGCCGTGCCGCTCGCGACCTGATCGGCCACGCCCTGGGTGACCCGCAGGTACATCGAGTTGAAGTGGTGGAAGCCGTCGTCGGGCGAGAGCTGCTCGCCGACCTCACGCAGGGTGGCGACGACGACCGGCATGGTGGCGTCGGGGGGCAGGGTCGGGATCTTCACGCGGGCTCCTCGGACGGTGGACGCAGGGCCGGCGGCCCCGCGCCGGTCGACGATACTCCAGCGCGGTCGCGGTCTGGTACGCTCGGGCCGTGAGCTTGACCCGCCGCATCCTCGAGGGCGCACGCTCGGGGCTGTCCCAGTTGACGTCGCTGGTGATCGTCGACGACGAGCCGCTGTCGCACGTCGAGGCCGCGACCCTCGAGGCCGAGCTGACCGCCCGGCGCAAGGCCCGGACGACCCCACCCGGCAGCGCCGCCATCGCCCGGCTGGCCGGCGCCAGCGCCGCGGCCCGCGCCGAGCGCACCCGCCTGGCCGAGGACCGCCACCGCCGGGTCCACGGCGAGCGCGACCGTCGCGACGCGACCCGCAAGGCCGCCGCCGACGAGGCCTTCCGCCGGATGAAGGATCAGGCCGCGCGCGGTGGCCCCGTGCCCCGGCCCGGCCCGGCGAGCGCGAACGCCGGCGCGAGCAGCGGCAACAACAGCAGCGCGCGGGCGCCGCGGCCGGGCTCGAACGCCGCCCAGGTCGCCGACTGGTACAAGACCCTCAACCTCGCGGTCGGCGCCGATCTGGCCGAGATCAAGAGCGCGTACCGCGGGCTGATGCGCCGCTACCACCCCGACATGCACGCCAACAATCCCGGCAAGCAGAAGGCCGCCAACGAGCTGTCGTTGAAGGTGACCGCCGCCTACAACGGCCTGCAGGGCCACCTCGCCAAGGCGACCTGAGCCAGCCAGCGGCGACGGCGTAAGCCGAGTAAGCCGGGGCCGCGCGAGTGGGCGCGGCGGCCGTGGTATCTGGCGACATGGATGGAGCCAGCCAGACCGCTCTCATGGTGTGCGCGTACCGCGCGCGAGTGAGCCGGAGCCCCCAGCCCCTGTTCGTCGACCCGTGGGCCGAGGCCCTCGCCGGCGACGACGGCCACGCCATCGCCCGCGCGTTCGACGGTCACTGGCCGGCGATGGAGCTGTGGCTCGGGCTGCGGGTCGCGTACCTCGACCGGCTGATCGGCGTGATGACCGACCGGTCCGGCGTGCGCCAGGTCGTGATCCTCGGCGCCGGCTACGACACCCGCGCCGCCCGCCTGCCGTACAGCGGCGTGCGCTACTTCGAGGTCGATCACGCCGACACCCAGGCCGCCAAGCGCGCGCGCCTGGCCCGGCTGCCGGGCTATCCCGCCGACGCCGCGATCTACGCGCCGTGCGACTTCGAGCGTCAGGATCCGGTCGACGCGCTGTGCGCCGCCGGGCTGTCGCCGCGCGAGCCGACGCTGGTGATCTGGGAGGGCGTGGTGCCGTACCTGAGCGAAGCCGCCGTGCGCGCGACCGCGACGGCCCTGGCCCGCGGCCTCGACCCGCGCTCGCTGCTCGCGTTCGACGTGCCGGGCAAGAACCTCGCCGCCGGCCAGAAGCTGACCGCCGCGGATCACGGCTTGCGCGACTACATCGACGGCCTGGCCGAGCCAGTGCGGTTCGGCGCCGATCACCTGACGCCGCTCCTGGCCGGGTGCGGCTTCGGCTGGGTCCGGTCGATCACGTTCGACGACCTCGCCCTCGAGTACGGCGTCGGCTACGACCGCGAGCGGCTGTTCCGGTTCCAGAAGATCGTCCTGGCGTCGGCGACCCGGCCCGACCTCGGCTGGCCCTGATCAGTCGAACGGCGAGATCATCACCGCGGCGGTGTGGCCCTTGGCCAGCACGACGTCGCGGTAGTAGCGCGCGCTGGCCACGCCCGAGGCAGAGACCCGCCCGAGCTCGGCGTCGATCGCGGCCTTGAGCCCGGCGTAGTCGCGGTCCTCGACGACGCGGCCGTTGAGCAGCACCGTCGGCGTGCCGCCGATGCCGAAGTGCTCGAGCATGGGCGCGCTCGTCGACAGCCAGCTCGCGCAGGCGCCGCCGTCGGCGATGTCGGCGCGGTAGCGCTTGAGGTCGAGGCCGGCGGTGCGGGCGTGGTCCTCGAGCGCGGTCGGCTCGACCTCGGATCGATCGGCGCTGCCGCCGGTGCTCGGCCAGATCGCCGCCCACAGCGCGGCCTTGAACGGCGCGTACTTGCCCTGGCGGCCGGCGGCGCACGCCGCGATGCCCGGCGCCACCGCGACCTGGCCGTGGATCACCATGTACTTCGACACCACCCGCAGCGTGGTCGGGTACTCGCTGCGCAGCCGCTCGAGGGTCGGCTCGACCATGCTGCAGTACGGGCACAGGAACTCGAACACCTCGACCAGCGTGACCGGCGCGTCGGCCGGGCCGAGCGTGGGATCGAGCGGATCGATCGGCATCGCGTAGACCTGGCTGGTGTCGAGCTGCGGCTGCACCGCCTGGCGCAGGAAGCCGACGATCTTGTCGAGCCGGCGCTCGACCTCGGTCACCCGCTCGGCCGCGTCGGCCGGCAGCGGCGTCGACGAGCCCACCGGCGCGTCCCGCCCGGCCAGCATGCGCTCGAGCAGCGCCAGCCGACCCTCGAGCGCGGTCATCCGCAGCTCGACGGCGCCGGTCGCCGGCGCGGGCGCCGCCGGTGGCGCCGGTCGACAGCTCGCCGCCAGCGCCACGATCATCAGCGGCCACGCACGCGGTCTCACCATCCGCGGAACCTAGCATCACGCTCGCGCCGGCGCCCGAGCGTCAGGGCTCGTCAGGCGGATCGTCGCCGAACAACGTACCGACCACGAGCTCGACCGCCTCGAACGGCTCGGCCCGGACCACCTCGCCCCGCTCGGCGGGCAGGACGGTGAGGTAGCCATCCGAGATCCAGCGCATCACCGTCAAGGTCGCGTCCCGCGGATCGATCAGCCAGTAGTGCGGGATCGCGACCTGGTGGTAGAGCCGCAACTTCTTGACGGTGTCGTGGTTCGCGTTGCTCGGCGACACGACCTCGCAGACCCAGTCGGGGAGCAGGGTGACCGGCGAGCCGGTCGGCCGGTCGGGGCAGCGCTCACGGCGCCAGCCCACGACGTCGGGCCGGACGATCTCACCCGTCGGCAGCCGGACCTCGACCTCGGTCAGGATCCACCAGCCGCCCGGCCCCCCCCGTCCGGGCCCTCGCTGGAACGGTGCTCGCACCGCGACCACGATGCCGCCCTGCGCGTCGCCGTGCTCGCCGCTCGGCGCGGCCTTCTCGATCAGCTCGCCGCCGATGAACTCGTGAAATCGATCGGTGTCGGGGATGGCCCAGAAATCTTCGATCGTCGGCTTGCGGGGCGCTGACTGGCTCATGGCGTCCGACGTCAGTGTACGTGACCCGACCAGTCCCTTCCATCACCATCCAGACCCGGCCAACGCCCGTCGAGCTACCCGCTGCCGGCGAGCTCGGCGCGGACGATGCGGGCGCCGTCGACGAGGGCGCGCAGCTTCTCGCGCGCGCACGGGCGGGGCAGCTGCTTCAAGCCGCAGTCGGTGGTCAGCGTCACCCGCTCGGGCTCGATGTGGCGCAGGACCTTGCGGATGCGGTCGGCGACCTGCTCGGGGTGCTCGATCTCGAGCGTGCGGACGTCGATCACGCCGGCGGCGATCCGCTTGTCGTCGGGGAGCTGGCGCAGCAGATCGGCGTCCTCCATCTCGCGGCAAGCGAAGTCGAGCACGTACTCGTCGACCTTGGCGCCGAGGTACTGCGGCAGCACGGCGCGGTAGCCGCCGGCGGTCATGCCCTCGAGCTTGTTGCCCCACGCGTTGCCCATGCAGAAGTGCCACGACGTCCGCACCGCGCTGCGATCGATGCCGCCCATGGTCCGGTCGACGATCTCGTTGACCCACGCCCAGTCATGATCGCCCGACAGGTACGGCATCCAGGCGCCGAGATCCTCGAGCTGGATGTCGCGGCAGCCGGCGTCGATCACCTCGGCGATCTCGGCGGCGAAGACGTCGGCGAGCGCCCGCGACAGCTCGTAGCGGTTCTTGACCGGCCCGGCGCGGAAGTGGGCGAGCGTCGACAGTTGGACCGGCCCGGCGCCGATGCAGGCCTTGACCGGATGCGTGGTGTGGCCCTGCGCCCAGCGATAGAGCGCCGCCATCCGCACCGGGCCGCGGGTGATCTGCCCCTCGACGCCGACGCCGCCGGCCTCGTCGAGCGCCCAGACGTCGCGGCCCCGCGCCTTGCCGCGCGCCGGGTGCGGCAGCTTCTCCTTCGAGAAGCCGCCGGTGCGCTCGAGCCAGTACCAGAGGAACGAGCCGATGCCCATGTGGTAGTCGTCGAACCACATCTGGCCGTCGGTGACGATGTCGAGGCCCGCGTCCTCCTGATCCTTGATGACGGTCCGGGTCGCGTCGTGGAACGCCTCGGCGTGGCCCGCGAGCTTGAACGCCTCGAGCACGTCCTTGCCGGCGAGCTGGTGGGTGAACCAGGCCGGACGCGGGTAGCTGCCGACCATCGTGGTGGGGAGGAGCGTCATGGCCAGAACGATACACGCCGGGCTCGCCGCGACCCGGCCGACGATGCTGCGCAGCGATCTGTACAAGAAGCACTGACCGGCGCGCGCCGGCGCCGACGCGGCGATGGCTACGCAATTTTCGCGGGAGCGGGTTCCCGTGGCACCGGCTCGGGGTTTTAATCCGGGCATGGATGCACGCGCGGCGTTGATGAACCTGGCGGCGTGGCAGGCGGCGAACGACGGCGATCGGGTCAGCGTGCTGGTCGGGCTGGCCAGGCGGCTCGGCACGGGCTGGCGCGCGGGCCGGACCGCGGTCGGTCGGTTCGGGCTCGGCGAGCTGTTGCGCCGCGACCTCGGGCTCGCGTTCGTGGTCGTGCCCGGTGGCTGGCTGCGCATGGGGTTCTCCGCCGACGATCTGTTCGTCGCCGCCCGGGCCCGCGTCGAGATCGCGCCGCGGCCGGTGTGGGGCCGCACGGTGATGGCCGCACGCCCGACCCGCTGGGTCCGGATCCGGCCCTACCTGCTGGCGATCGCCGGGGTGCCACCGGCGCCGGGCGAGGCGACCTCCGACGGCGGCCGGGCCAGCCAGGCCTACAAGGACGCGGTCGACGCCGCCCGCGGCGACAAGGCCGAGGGACCGAGCGCCGCCGACCTGGTGAAGGCCTACGAGGGTGGGCCGCCCGACGCCGACGCGGCCGAGCCGGCGATGCGCAGGATCCAGATGGACGAGCTCGCCGACATGATCCCCGCCGGCTTCCGGCTGCCGAGCGAGGCCGAAATGGAGTGGGCGTTGCGCGAGGGCGGCACCACCCGGTGGATCGGCGTGCCTGGCCACGTCGAGGTCACCGCCGCCAACCGGCGCGACACGCTGCTCGGCGGCCTGGTCAACGGCTTCGGGCTGCTCGGCCTGCGCGACCTGCAGAACCCCTGCGCCGACGGCGCGGTCGATTACGACGTCGAGTCGCCGACCGATCAGCGCGCGCGTGCCACCGATCGCGAGGAGCGCATCGCGCGCTGGGGCCACACCTACTGGCAGGACGACGACGGCGAGCTGATCGGCATGAGCACGGCCAACCGCGCCGCGCCCGACGAGTACGGCGACACGATCGTGCGCCTGGCGGTCGATCTGCCCGGGCTGACTACCGACGAGGATCACGGCGAGGCGATCGCCGACGCCGAGCCCGCGACCGCCGACGCCGAGCCCGCCCAGGCGGAGGCCGAGGCGGCCGACGCCAAGCCCGCCGACGCCGACGCCAAGCCCGCCGAGCCCGCGCCCGAGCCCGTGGCGGCCGACGCCAAGCCCGCCGACGCCGACGCCAAGCCCGCCGAGCCCGCGCCCGAGCCCGCCGCTGCGGTGGACGACGCGCCCCCCGGCCCGCTCGCCGAGCACGCGCTGGTGCTCGCGGCCCTGCAGGGCGACGACGCCCGCCGCCACCTCGACGCGCTGGCCGCCCTCGCCCACCTCGCGATCGGCCCCGGTCACGACGTCGGCCCGACGGTGACGGCGATGCTCGAGGTCCTGCCGTCGGTCGCCGCTGGCGCCCGCGCCCAGGTCCTCACCTGGCTGGCCGACGTCCAGGTCGGCGGTCACCACAACTTCACGATCGAGCGACCCGAGCGCAAGCGCCGCCACGAGCTGGGCGAGGACCGGGCCGCGTGCCGGGCCGCGGTCGCCGCCGGCGCCAGCGCGATCGTCGCCATGCTCGACGACGCCGATCCCGACGTCCGCTCGACCGCGACCCTCGCGCTCACGTTCTGCGTCGACGCCCCGACCGACGTCAAGACCGCGCTCGCCCGCCGGCTCGGCCGCGAGCTGGAGGTCGGCGTGCAGGCGGCCCTGATCCTGGCCCTGGTCCGGATCGGCAGCGGCTTCCGCGCGCCGGCGCCCGATCCGGTGGTCAGCGCCGCGATCGCGATCGCCACGGCGTTCGACGGCCCGCCCAGCACCGAGGGCCTGATCGCGGCCGCCGGCCTCGGCCAGGTGCCGCACCTCGCGTTCGGCCGCGGCCAGCTCGGCAACGTCGCCATCGGCATCCTGCGCAAGCTCGGGCCCGAGGTCCAGGCCGACGCCGCGGTCGAGATCGCCACCCGCGCGGTCGGCGAGCAGAGCCGCGACCTCGCCGGGATCGCGTGCGAGATGGCGTTCGGGTCGGCGGTGAACAACGCGCCGCCGCGCCTGATCGACGAGCTGACGTCGAGCCAGCGCCGCACCGTGCGCCAGCTCGCCGAGCTCGAGGTCTCGCTCGACTGGGCCGGGTTCGGCCTGCCGCCGACGGTGACCGGCCGCCGACGCTTCCTGGCGATCGACCCCGACGGACCGACCGATCGCTTCGTGACCCACGGCGACCGCGACGTGCCGCTGTGGTACGCGCTGCGCAGCCGGCTCGCCAGCGACGGCCTCGAGGCCGCGAAGGCCGACGCCAGCCGCCTGCTGGCCAGCATGTCGGCCGGCGACCGGCTGGTGGTCTACCTCGATCGCGCGACCCACCAGCTCGAGGACTTCCTCGCCGGCACCTCGTTCGCGGGCCTGCTCGCCGCCGCGGCTGCCGATCGCGACGCGGCCCGGGCCACCGTCGACGACCTGCTCGCAGCGCCGGCGTCCGGCCCGCGCGGCGACGAGCTGGTCCGCGCGATCATCGCCACCCGCCGCCCGGGCGAGGACCTGGCCGAGAGCCTGCTGCGCGAGATCGGCGGCGACGACCTCGGCCATGACCTCGACGTCTTGCGCGCGTTCACGCCGGCCGCGATCGCCCGCCACCTCAACGCGATCCTCCAGCCGCTCGTCGACCAGGCGCTGGCCAGCAACCGCTGGACCCTCGGCATCCACGATGACCTCGGCCGCTGGGCCAGCGTCCTCGCGATCGCCCCGTCGCCGAGCGCGACCCGCCGCCTGCTCCTCCTCGGCTGGGCCAGCGGCCAGCCCGCGCACGTCCGCGACGCGGTCGGCAAGGCCGCCAAGGGTCACGCGTCGCTCGCGACCGTCCTCGCCGACTACGACCGCCTGCCGCAGTTCACGTCCTGGCCCGAGGCCCGCGCCGCCATGCCGACCTTCGCCGCCTGATCGGGTTGGCAACGCTATGGGCGGGTGAAGGTTGGTTCCCTGAGCAGCGCGCGATCGAACGTCGCCACCGCGGTGCATCCGGCGGCGAGCGCGCCCTCGCGGATGACGTAGTCAGCGAAGTCGCCCTTGCCAGCAGCGAAGGAGGCGAGCGCGCGGACGAGCTGATCGGGATCGCGGAACGTCAGGTGGCGTGCGTGCAGGAGGCGACCAAGGACGTCGACGACCTCGCCGCGCGATACCTTGTAGCTGTACTCCAGGCCCCAGACGACCTCGCACAGCGCGACGTCGGCCACGAACAGCGCCTCGTTCGCGTCGATCGCTCGCTCGATCAGCGCCGCGGCGGCGGCGGCCTGGGCCTTGTCGTCCTCGACCAGGAACCGGACGATCACGTTGGTGTCGAGGGCGATCATCGCGCCCGCTTGGTCGCGCCGCGACGGACCGCCGCGCTCATGTCTTCGACGCGCACACCCCGAACGCGGGCCCGGATCGCGCCCCGGAGCTCGCGCAGGTCGACCGAGTCGGCCTCGACGACGATGCTGCCGTCGTCACGCTCGCGGAACGCGACGCGGTCGCCGGCCTTCACACCGAGGCGGTCGCGGATCGCCTTTGGCATCGTGATCTGACCCTGGCTGGTGATGGTCGCATGCGCCATTCCTTACCCTGGCACAGAATCCTTACTTCGGCACCTACCCGTGGACGGTGGCGTCGACGATCGGGAGGTCGAGGGCGCGGGCGGTGGCGGCGCGGGCGTGGTCGAGGGCCTTCTTGCCGAGGTCGAGCTTGAACGGGCCGGCGCGCGGCAGGTCGGCGAGGACCAGGCTGACGAGGTCGGGCCGGCGCGGCAACGCGAGCGATGGTGAGCCGGCGCGGCGCCACGGCGAGCGCGACGACAGATGATGGAACAGCGTGCGGCCCGCGGGCATGCCGACGATGCCGGGCCGGTCGAGGATGCCGCCGTCCCAGTACGGGCGCCGCCCGATCCAGACCGGCTGGAACATCCCGGGCACCGCGCACGACGCGCGGATGGCGTGTGGCAGATCCCACGAAGTGGGCCCGGCTCCGTGCCGGCGCGCGATGAGCGCGTCGGCCGGTGGGGCCCCACGGCCGACGACAACGGTCCGGCGGGCGAGGATGTCGAAGACGCTGAGGTGCATGGGCACCGGGCAGCGCTCGATCGCGGTGAAGGGCAGGATGTCGCGCAAGAGCGCGTCGAACTTGCGGCCGGCGAGCAGGCCGAGCCCCGGCGACGGATCCCAGAAGTGCGCGCGCTCGAGGCCGAGCAGGACGTCGGCGAGCGCGTCAGGCGACAACCCCGCCGCCCACGCGCCCGCGACCAGCGCGCCCGCGCTCGAACCGCCGACGTGGCTCGGCGTCAGCCCGCGCGCGGTCAAGGCCGACAGCATGCCGGTGTGCGCGTAGAAGCCGAAGAAGCCGCTCGACATCGCCAGGCCGAACGGCGCGCGCGCGAGCCACTCGGCCAGCGTCGGCCGCTGCTGGTTCGTCATCGTGATCGTCATAGCTGATCCGGATCGAGGCGCAGGTACGAGTCTTCGCCGCTGGTACACAGGTGGGCGAGGTGGTCGATGCGCGGCAGCTCGGTCGCGAGCCAGTACTGCGCGGCGGCGACCAGCCCGGTGGTGAACTCGGGTGATCCCGCGTCGCGCGCCGTCCGCTCGCGCGCCGCCGCCGCCAGCTCGAGCCACTGCCACGCGATCACCACGGTCGCGAACAGGTCGAGGTAGTCGGTGGCGTGCGCCATCATCCCGTCGACGTCGCCGGCCAGCCCGCGGCCGGCCAGCTCCTGGGTGACCGCGCCGATCCGGGCCACGCCGCGCTCGACCGCCACCGCCCAGCCGTCGTCGACGCCGGCCGCCCGGGCCCGGGCCGCGGTGACCGCGACCTCCGTGGCCAGCGCCCGCAACGACGCGCCGCCGCCGGCGACCGCGCGCCGGCCGAGCAGGTCGAGGGCCTGGATGCCGGTGGTGCCCTCGTGGATCGAGTTGAGCTTCTGATCGCGCAGCCAGGCCTCGGGCAGGTACTCGCTCGAGTAGCCGTAGCCGCCGTGGATCTGCAGGGCAAGCGCGTTGGCCTCGAAGCCGCGCTCGGCCGGGAACGACTTGGCCACCGGCGTCAGCAGGTCGAGCAGGCGCTGGGCGTGGGCGCGCTCGCCCTCGGCGCCATGACCGGCGACGTCGGCGTAGCGCGCGGTCCGCACCAGCAGCGTCAACCCGCCGACGACGATCGCGCGCTGGCGTAGCAGCATGCGGCGGACGTCGGCGTGCCCGGTGATCGCGACCTGCGGCGCCGTCGGGTCCTTGCCGGCGACCGGTCGACCCTGGGGCCGCTCGCGGGCGTAGGCCAGGGCCTCGTGATAGGCGACCGACGCCGTGGCCACGCCGTTCATGCCGACCATGATCCGGGCCTCGTTCATCATCTGAAACATGTACGCGATGCCGCGATGCGGCTCGCCGACCAGCCAGCCGCGACAGTCGCCGCGCTCGCCGTAGGCCAGGCCGAGGCTGGGCAGGCCGCGCCAGCCGATCTTGTGGATGAGCTGGGTGGTCGCGACGTCGTTGTCGACCAGGGCGCCGTCCTCGAGCCGCAGCCGCGGCACGCAGAACAGCGACACGCCCTTGATCCCGGCCGGCGCGCCATCGAGCCGGGCCAGGGTCATGTGGACCACGTTGGCGGTGAGGTCGTGGTCGCCGCCCGAGATGAAGATCTTGCTGCCGCGGATGAGGTAATGACCGTCGGCGGCCGCGGTCGGGGTCGCGGTGGTCGCGACGTCGGAAAGGCTCGAGCCGGCCTGCGGCTCGGTCAAGGCCATCGTCCCGGTCCAGGTCCCGGCGTAGAGCGGCGGCATGTACATGGCCCGCAGCCCGGGCTCGGCGAAGGCCTCGAGCAGGTGGGCCGCACCCTGGGTCAGCCCGAGGAAGCCGTAGGCGCCGAGGTTGGCCGCCATCAGGTACGCGGTGGCCAGCGAGAACACCGCGAACGGTACCTGCTGACCGCCGACCTCGACCGGCCGGGGCGCGGCGATGAGCCCGAGCTCGACGAGCTGCGGCCACAGCGCGCGCAGCCGGGGGTGGACCAGCACGCGGCCGTCGACCAGCCGCGGCGGCGCCTCGTCCATGGGCCGGTACAGCGGGTAGAGGGCGTCGCGCGCGATCCGGCGGGCACCGTCGAGCACGGTGGCGAAGGTGGCGCGATCGTGATCGGCGAAGTACGGCAGCCGGGTCAGCGCGGTCAGGTCGAAGACGTCGTCGACGAGGAAGTCGACCACGCGATCGTCGACGAGCGGGTTGCCGGACGGAGCGGCGGAGGCCATGCGGCAGTGTCACCGCCGACCGCCGGCGGCGCAACGGGTCGGCGAACCGCGGCCACGTCTTTCACCGATCTGACCTCGCCAACCTCGCGGCGCCCGACGCTCGCGAACCGGCGGGCGTCGTGCGAGGCTGCGATGATGAAGCACGCCATCGCCGGCCTCGCGCTGGCATTCGCGCTTGCAGGCTGTGGCGGTTCGCCGAAGAAGGCGACCGCACCGGCCGCGAGCTGCGCCGACGCGGCCGCCAACACCCAGGCCCTGGTGATGACCGGCGCTGGCGCCGACATGCACGTCGCCAACATCATGGGCAAGGTGATCACCGAGCAGTGCACCAGCGCCGCGTGGTCCGCCGACACCATCGCGTGCATGGCCACCGCGACCGCCGACACCATGGCCGGCTGCTCCGACAAGCTGACGGCCGCGCAGAAGGACAGCTTCACCGCGGCGGTCGCCACGGAGATGGGCGCCGCCAGCGACGACGCCCCGCCCGCGAACGAGTTCGACAACCCCTGCGGCGAGTAGCCGCTCGGGCTCGAGCTGCGACCCGGCGGTCGATCGTGCGAGACTCGGGGCCATGAAGCACCTCACGGCCGGCCTCGCGCTGGCGTTCGCGACGCTCGGCGGCGCGGCCTGCCACGCGTCGAAGGCGACCACCGCGAACCCGCCGGCCCCGGGCCCGCCGATGCTGCAGGCGGCCACGTCGGCGACGGCAACCGCCGACGGCGCGACCTGCGACGCGGTTGCCGATCACATGCGCGACGAGATGATCCGGGTCGCGGCCGTGGCCAAAACCGACATCGCCCGGCTGATCCCCGTGTTCCGCCGGGTCGTCCTCGAGCGCTGCACCGGCGACGCCTGGTCGGCCGACGCCCGCACCTGCTTGAGCACGGCGGTCGGCGATGACCTCAACGCGTGCGAGGGCAAGCTCACCACCGAGCAGAACGCGGCCCTGGGCCAGGCCTTCGACGCCGCGGTCAGCGAGGAGCTGGTGAAGCCGGACGGCGCGCGCTCGAAGTCGATGGCCGCGCCGCCGCCGCCGCCCGACGATCCCTGCAGCGGCAAGGAGTAACGCTCGCAGCGGGTCAGCTGCCGGGCATCAGCTCGATCGTGCTGGCCGCGATCTTCTTGCCCTTGAGCACGCGGTAGTCCGAGCCCCACTGCTCGAGCAGGACCGTGTCGTCGCCGGGCGCCGCGTACAGCCACCAGCGGCAGCGCTCGACCGAGCCCTCGGGCTTGCCCGGGCGCGCGCCGAGCAGGTTGCCGAGATCGCCCGAGACCTTGCAGGTCGCGGTGCCGCGCTTGTCGAGCGCGTAGCGCAGCTCGCCGATCACCAGCGCCTCGGGCGGGTAGCCGGAGATCTCGGTCGGATCGGCGGTCAGCATGCGGACCTGCTCGTTGCCGATCCGCTCGAGCCCGACCACGCACCACTGCACGTCGTTGCCGTCGACCAGCCGGCCGCCGACCCAGCGGTGGCCGTCCTCGTCGTAGACGATCACGCCCTCGCACAGGAAGTCCTTGCTGTCCATGGTCACGATGTCGCCGACCTTGAGCTCGCGCAGCCCGCGCTCGACCAGCCGGCCCGCCACCGGCAGCGCCAGCATCGTCCCGCCCCCGCCCAGGCTGCGGCGCTTCTGCTGGTTGACCACGCGGATCACTCCGACCGTGCCGCTACCCAGGGCCACGAGCAGCGCGACCACGATCAAGATGGTGAGCACGGGTCGATTGTGCGGCCCGTGGCCGCGGTGTCAATCGCCGCTGGTCGCCTTGACACCCCCGAGGGGTGCCCGCTACACCGAGGCCGGCGCGGTCCGCCGCGATCACCACTCGCCCATCACGCCGCCCGCTCGCCGGGTGGAGCTCGCGACCCGGCCGGAGGCCCCCGATGACTGCCGTGCAAGCTGACGACGACCTTCGCCGCGTGCTCGACGACGAGGGCCGGGTGCTGCCCGGGGCCCAGGTGCCGGTCGTCGCCGACGACTTCCTGCGCAAGATCTTCGACACCATGTCGCTGGTCCGGATCATGGACGACCGCATGATGCGCCTGCAGCGCCAGGGCCGGCTCGGCTTCTACATGAAGGCGATCGGCGAGGAGGCCAGCCACTTCGCGGTCGCCGCGCTGCGGCCGTCGGACTGGATCTTCCCGAGCTACCGCGAGCAGGGCGCGTGGTTCTGGCGCGGCTACACGATCAAGCAGTTCATCAACCAGCTGTTCGGCAACGCCCAGGATCCGATCAAGGGCCGGCAGATGCCGGTCCACCACTCGGCCAACTGGCTCAACCTGGTGTCGATCAGCTCGCCGGTCGGCACCCAGATCCCGCAGGCGGTGGGCGCGGCCTACGCCGCCAAGATCCTGGGCAAGGACGACGTCTCGATGGTGTATTTCGGCGAGGGCACCTCGTCGACCGGCGAGTTCCACGTCGGCATGAACTTCGCCGGCGTGTGGAAGGCGCCGTGCGTGTTCGTGTGCCGCAACAACGGCTGGGCGATCAGCGTCTCCGCCGCCAAGCAGACCGCGGCCAAGACCTTCGCGTCGAAGGCGATCGGCTACGGCATGCCCGGCATCCGGGTCGACGGCAACGACATCCTGGCCGTGCTCCAGGTCGCGCAGGAGGCGATCGACCGGGCCCGCGCCGGCGAGGGTCCGACGATGATCGAGGCGCTGACCTACCGGGTCCAGGGCCACTCGTCGTCGGACGATCCGTCCGTGTACCGCGACCCGGCCGAGCCGGCGCAGTGGGAGAAGCGGGATCCGCTCAACCGCATGCGCACGTACTTGCAGCAGCGCGGGCTGTGGTCCGAGGCGTGGGAGAAGCAGCTCGGCGAGCGCTACAACCAGGAGATCACCGACGCGCTGGCGGCCTCGGACGCGACCCCGCCGCCGGCGGTCGAGACCATGTTCGACGACGTCTACGAGGAGCTGCCCTGGAACCTGCGCGAGCAGCGCGACTACCTGATGGCCCAGGCCCGCACCAAGTCGCCGCACTCGCACGGCTAGCCCCGCCCGTTCACCGACGCCCCGCACGAAGTCCACGGAGTCCCCATGCCGGTCATGAACATCATCCAGGCGGTCAACGACGCCCTCCGCCTGCAGATGCGGCTCGAGCCGAAGACCGTCGTCCTCGGCGAGGACGTCGGCAAGTTCGGCGGCGTGTTCCGCGCCACCAGCGGCCTGCACGAAGAGTTCGGCGCCGACCGTGTGATCGACACGCCGCTGGCCGAGGCCGGCATCATCGGCACCGCGATCGGCATGGCGCTGTACGGCCTGCGCCCGGTGCCGGAGATCCAGTTCTCCGACTTCATCTTCCCGGCCTTCGATCAGATCGTGAACGAGCTGGCCAAGTTCCGCTACCGATCGGGCGGCCAGTACCCGTGCCCGGTGGTCATCCGCACGCCGGTCGGCGGCGGCATCCGCGGCGGCCACTACCACTCGCAGTCGCCCGAGGCGCTGTTCATCCATACCCCGGGGCTCAAGATCGTCGCGCCGTCGAACCCGTACGACGCCAAGGGCCTGTTGCTGGCGTCGTTGCGCCAGAACGATCCGATCCTGTTCATGGAGCCCAAGCGGATCTACCGGGCCAGCAAGGGCGAGGTGCCCGAGGGCGACTACACGCTCGAGCTCGGCAAGCTCGCGGTGGTCCGGCCCGGCACCCAGGTGACGGTGCTGGCCTACAGCGGCATGGTGTCGATCGCCGAGGAAGCCGCGGCCAAGGCGGCGGCGGCCGGCATCTCGTGCGAGGTCCTCGACCTGCGCACGCTCATGCCGTTCGACCTCGACGGCATCCTGGCCTCGGTCAAGAAGACCGGGCGCTGCGTGATCGTCCACGAGGCGCCCAAGACGTGCGGCTTCGGCGCCGAGCTGATCGCGTCGATCCAGGAGCGAGCGATGGAGTACCTCGAGGCGCCGATCCTGCGGGTCGCCGGCTTCGACACGCCGTTCCCGTACACGCTCGAGCACGAGTACATGCCCAACGCCGATCGCGT
>JAYVSF010000494.1:0-16699 GCA_043775605.1 Myxococcales bacterium | reverse complement strand
GAGCGCCTCGCTGGTGAAGTCGCGCACCAGGCCGCACTGCACGCAGACGTAATGGTGGTGCCGGTCGACGTTGACGTCGAAGCGCGCGCCGTCGCGCGTCGGCCCCAGCGTGGTCACCAGGCCCAGGTCGCGGAGCATCCACAGCGTCCGGTAGACCGTGTCGAGCGACACCGTGGGCACGCGCTGCTGCACGGCGCGGAAGAGCGTCTCCGCGTCCGGGTGGTCCTCGGTCCTCGCGAGCTCGCGGAAGATCTCGAGGCGCTGGTGGGTGAGCTTGACGCCGGCCGCCTTGACGGTCGCCGTGATGTGCTCGAGCCGACGCTCGACAGGGGGTGGTGCGGTCTTGCCCATCGATTCCTACGTGCGGATGAACCGCAGATAGGAATCTAACCTCAATACCGGAGCTGTCAAGCCGCGCCGTGTCGCGACCTCCGGCGTGATCGCGTCGGCGCGGGCGCGCGGTACGCTGGCGGCGATGCCAAGCCGTCGCCACCTGCTCGATCGTCGCGGCTGGGCGCGGCTCATGGCGGCGGGCGCGGCCGGCCTGGCGATCGGGTGCGGCGACGACCTCGACCCGGCCCGCGGCACCAGCCTGGCGATGCTCGAGCCGTCGACCGACGGCTTCATCGTCGTGGTCTGGGCGGCGCGCGGCGCTCGGGCGACGATCGCGGTGCGGCTGGCGGGCGCGGTGGTCGACGAGTTCGCGGTCGCGCTCGATGACGGCGGGGTCGGGGTCGCCGCGATCACCGGGCTCGTGCCCGGTCAGCGCTACGCGGTCGAGGCGGCGACCAGCGCCGGCCCGGCGGGGCCGTGTCGGGTCCGCACCGCGCCGGCCGACGACGATCCGCGCCCGGTCCGGCTGGCGGTGTCGGCCGACTTCGATCCCGATCCGGTGTTCGCCAGCGACCTGATCGAGCACCTGGTCCTGGCCGCGCCCGAGCTGTACGTGTCGCTCGGCGACTTTCCGTACACCGACGGCGGACCGGTCGCGGTCACGGTCGCCGAGTACCGTCAGCGCCACCTCGAGTTGCGCCTGGCACCGGCGGCGCGCCGGTTGTTCGAGAGCGTCGGCATCCGCGCGATGTACGACGATCACGAGTTCCGCAACGACTGGGATCCGAGCCGGGTCCGCGCCGATCCCGCGCGCTACGCGGCAGCGATGGCGGTGTGGGACGAGCTGTTCCCGATCCGCGAGCCGGTCGGCGAGATCCGCTACCGGCGCTGGCGGTGGGGCGCCCACGTCGAGTGTTTTCTGCTCGACTGCCGCCGGTTCCGCAGCGCGAACGCCGCGCCCGACGACGCCGCCAAGCACATGCTGGGCGCGGCCCAGCGCCAGTGGCTGATCGACGGCGTCCGCGCCAGCGCCGCGACCTTCAAGCTGGTGTTCACCACGGTCCCGCTCGACTTCGGCGTGGGCAACGACTCGTGGCTCGCGTTCACCAGCGAACGGGCGCTGGTGCTCGATGCCCTGGTCGGTGTGGCGGGCGTGCTGTTTCTGGCCGGCGATCAGCACTACTTCGCCGCCCATCGCCACGCCCACGGCGTCCGCGAGATCCAGGTCGGGCCGCTCGCGCGCGGGCTCGGCGAGGTCGGCCCCGACGCGCCGGGCGTGCTGTTCCGCAGCCGGCAGTACAACGCCGGGCTGCTCGACGTCGACGGCGAGCGGCTCGTGGTCACCGGCCTCGGCGCGGGTGGCGAGCGCTTCTACACCGAGACGCTCACGGCCGCGGACCTGACCCCGACCTGACCGCGATCAAGCGACCGGGTCGGGCTTCGCGTCGGGCGGCGGCACCTCGGCAGCCGGGGCCGCGGTCGTCGCCGGGGTGGCCTCGACCGGCGCGGTCGTCGCAGGCGGCGCTTCGGCTGGCTTGCGGCCGATCTCGAGATCCTTGCGCAGGTCGTCGAGGAGGCCGCGCAGACCGTCGACCAGCTTGACCATGTGCTCCTGCACCGCGTCGCCGACCTGCTCGCCCCGGGCCTCGACCTTGGCGTGGGCCTCGTGGAGCTTGGGCTCGAGCGCGCGCCAGCGTTCCTTGGCCTCCATGCCCCCGAGGTGCAGCTTCAGCCGGACCTCGTCGGCCATGCGCTTGAGGTCGTCCCACGGGCTCTTGCCCTGCGGCGCGTCGGTCTTCGGCTCGGTGGTCATGCTGCAGCGTGGTCCGCGCGCCGCCGGCCGGCAAGCCACGCTACGCGATCCGGGGCTGTGATTCCTCGTCGGCGGTGAGGGTCGGGACCTTGGCGGTCGTGCACCAGTGCTCGAAGCGCGCGAGCAGCTCGAGGAACGTGCGCGGCTTGCTGGGCAAGTCCTCGTAGAACCGGCGGATCCCCGGGAACTCCTCGTTCGCCTCCCAGAGATCCACCTCGTGTCACCGCCGGTCCTGCGGCTCGTCAAAGCATCCGATCTGCTCGTGCTCGGGACCCCGATCTGGGCCGGTCGGGTCTCGAGCCCGGTGGCGACGTATCTGCGGGGTCACGCGGCCGCGCTGTCGCGGGTTGCGTTCTTCGTGACCTTCGGCGGCTCGAAGGATGACGACGTGCTCAGCGAGCTCGAGCGGCTCGCCGGCCGACCGCCGCTGGCCCGGATGGCGGTGCGCGCCGCGGACGTGAGCAACGGTCGCTACCTGCTGGCCGTCGACGGACTGGTCGAGCGGCTGCGCGCGGCGGCGGGCAGCACCAGCACCGGAATTCAGGGCACGACGTAGCGCTCGAGGGCGCCGCGGTCGGCGTCGAGGTGGAGCTGGGACGCGAGCAGGCCGCCAGTGGCGCGGGTGATGTGCCAGCCGAGCCAGCCGCCCTCGTGGCCGTGCAGCTCGCCGAGCAGCGCGAAGCTGCGGGCCGAGCGCAGCTCGATGCGCCCGTCCTTGCTGTGCCACCACGGCGCGCCGATCGCGAGATCGCGGACACCGTCGCCGTCGAGGTCGTCGACCCGGGCGAGCATGCGGCCGTAGAGCTCGCCGTCGTCATGGCCGCTCAGCCGGCGCAGGCGCACGCCGGTGGCGCCGGAGAAGACCTCAACCTCACCCGTGCCCGGGGTCTCGGCGCTCTCGTTGGCCGGGGCGGCGACCGCGATCTCGCCGACGCGGTCGCCGTCGAGGTCGTCCATCGGCGCGAGCATGACGCCGAACTCGGCGCCGGCCAGCTCGCCGGTGAGCTCGCGCAAGGTCACGCCGGTGGCGCCCGAGACCAGGCGGACCGCGCCGCGGCGGGCGCCGTCGATCAGCGCGGTGGGAGCGCCGATCGCGAGGTCGGCGACGCCGTCGCCGTCGAGGTCGTCGACCACGGTGAGGTACCAGCCGAACTGATCGTCGGCGCGGGTGCTGGTCAGGGTCTGGAGCACCGCGCCAGTGGCGCCGGCCAGCAAGTAGACGTGCGCGACCGCGGGGTTCGACGGCGCGCCGGCCCAGACGTCGCCGACCCCGTCACCGTCGTGATCGCCGGCGGGGGCGAGGTGCCAGCCGAGGCCGTCGTAGGCCCGGCCGACCGCGCGCCAGAGAGGGCGACCGTCGAGGGCGTAGGCCAGGACCAGGCCGCGGGTCTCGCCATCGACGATCGCGTTGGGCGCCGAGATCACGACGTCGGCAGCGCCGTCGCCGTCGAGATCGGGCACGGCCAGGGCGACGTGGCCGAACAGGCCGTCGACGTCGACCCCGCGCCAGACCGAGAGCAGCTCGCCGCGGCGGGTCCAGGCCGCGGCCAGGCCGGTGTCGCCGTCGCCGGCGCGGCGCGCGCCCGCGACCAGATCCTCGACGCCGTCGCCGTCGAGATCGAGGGGCTCGCCGAAGCGAAAGCCGAGCTCGCCGTGCGGATCGAGGCCGTCGATGCGCTGCGCCCGGCAGATGCCGTCCTCGATCGGGCCCGGGCAGGGCTCTGCGCCGCACGCGGCGGCGGTCAGCATCGCGGCCAGCGCGGGGCCCGCGGTCCTCACGGCGAGCCGATTCCCCGCCCGCACGTCAGGGACCTGTGCCGCACTGCCGGGGGCGATGGCCGAGGAAGGCAGACCCCGCGCTTCGACCGTGACCCCGAACACCGAGAGTCATTGTTGATCGCTCGCCAAGGCTCGCTAGGGCGCGGTGACGGTCGAGCAGCAGGCGACGTGGCGGGCGCCGTTGCAGCTCGGCAGGGTGCCGGTCTCGAGCGCGCTGATCGCGCCGGTGGCGGCGGTCAGGGTCACGTACTTGCCGACGTGGCCCTGATCGGCGGTGCCGTACGACCACGGAATCGCGTCCTGGTTGCTCTGGCAGCGCAGGTTGGCGATCGCCGCCGGGTCGTCGATCCACCACGAGGTGACCGCGGCGCCGTCGTAGTCCATCGCGCCGGTGGTCTCGGGCACTGGCCGGGTCGACGCCGCCAGCAGCTTGTCGTACGAGCAGACCTGCGAGCCCGGCCAGCGCATGGCGCACTCGGCGTTGGCGCCGTTGAGCCCGAGCATGCCCTGGTAGGTCCAACGCCCGGTGGTGGCCTTGAGGCTGCCACGATAGATCTGGCGCGACACGCAGTGGCCGCCCAGGCAGCCCTCGGTGGCCTGGCACATGGTGCCGGCGTTGGCGCCGGCGCAGTCGAGGCTGGCACCGCAGTGGTCGTGCGAGGTCTGGGGATCGGCGCAGGTGCCGGCGCAGACGACGTCGGTCGGCGCGCACCCGCACACGCCGCCGAGGCAGGTTTGATCGGCGGTGCACATGTGCTGAGGATCGGCGGCGCTGCAGCCGCCGCAGTTGGCCTCGTCGGTGATCGGGTCGACGCAGGTGCCGGCGCAGTTGGTGCGGCCGTCCTGGCAGCCCTCGACGCAGGCGCCCAGCGAGCACACCAGGCCGTCGCCGCACTGCATGCCGCAGCGGCCGCAGTTGTCGCGATCGCTCTGGACGTTCGCGCACACGCCGCCGCAGACGGTCTCGTCGACCGCGCAGTTGCCGGCGTGGCAGAACAGGCTGCCGCTCGAGTCGCCGTCGGGGCAGGTCTGGCAGCCGACGAGGGCCACGACGGACAGGATCAGGACGGCGAGAATCCCCCTCATCCGGCCACGATAGCCCAGATCGCCGGGTCAGGGGACGGTGAGGCGCGGCGCCCGCCGCAGCGACGTGAGGAACACGCGCAGCGCGCTGCGGTCGTCGGGGCTGGCGGCGAGGCAGGCCGCGCGCGCGAACGCCGCCTCGCCGCCGTGGCGCGCGATCGCGTCGTCGAGGGTCGGCGACCGACCATCGTGGAAGTAGGGGCCGGACGCGCCGACGCCCCACAGCCGCCGGGTCAGGTACAGCCGGCGGCCGAGGTTCTGGTGGACGTGTTGCGACGCGGCGTCGTCGCCGAGATCGTGGCGCTTGAAGTCGCTGTAGGCGTGGACCGGGAAGCCGCCGGCGGCGGCGTCGTAGGTCAGGCGCGGGGCCTCGGCGTCGCGGGCGAGATCGACGGTCACGCCGTGGTGCGCGCCCGGGGCCCGGACGGTCACGGTCGAGCGGTCGAGCACCATCCGCGGCAGGTGGCAGGTGCTGCAGCCGAGCTCGTCGAGGACCGCGCGGCCGCGGGTCCACTCGTCGACCAGGTAGGGCTCGACCGGGCCGCCGGGATCGTCGCGATCGACCGGGCGCAGGTGCGGCGTGCCGATCGGCAGCTCGAGCAGCGCGACGTGGACCGCGAGCGCGGTGAGCTGGCCGGCGGTCAGCTCGTCGACCACGCCGTCGCGATCGGGATCGTCGGCCGGGCCGTCACCGAGCACCAGCGGCGACGGCGACCGCGCGGTCAGCGCCGCGAGCCCCTCGGTCTGGATGCCGAGGTGGACGGCAGCGGCCTCGGCCGCGAAGTCGGCGATGGTCGCGGCCGTGCCCTTCCAGCCGAACGGGCGCACCACCAGATCGACGTCGACGCCGCCGACTCGATCGGTGTCGAGCTGACCGTCGGGGTGGACCCGCAGCACGCCGAACGACACGCCCTTGCTGGTCAGCGCGACGTCGACCGGCGCGCCGTCGTGGTCGGCGCGGGCCCGGGCGTCGTCGCGCAGCGCGGCGAGGTCGGCGGACATCTCCTCGGCCAGGGCCTGGACCACGCCGGCGCCGATCAGCAGCGGCGGATTGCGGGCGTCGGCCGAGCCGACCCGATCGCCGTCGCCGAGCAGGAAGCTGGCGTCGGGCAGGCCGCCGGCGCCGCCGGGGCCGCTGCGCCAGTGACACGACGTGCAGGTCGTGGTCTCGGGGCCGCCGGCCCGTCCGTGCTGGACCCGCCGGAACGCCGACGCGCCGCCCGGGTCGGGGCCGGCTGCGACGCCGTCGGCGAACGTGAACGGGTGCTCGAACAGCAGCCGCCCGATCTCGGCGAGGTCGTGCGCGCAGTACAGGCCGCGCTCGAGCAGATCCTGCTCGACCAGCGGTGCGGTCAGACGCAGCAGGTAGCCGGGCAGGGCGGCCTCGCGCAGTCGCAGGCGCTGGCGCAAGGCCGAGCGCCGGTGGGCCTCGCGCGCACCCGCGAGCGACAGGCCGGTCGCCGGCGGCGCGAGCCCGCTGCAGTCGGCGGCTTGCGGCAGCGCGTTGTCACCGCAGCCGCTCGCGATCAGCGCGGCGACGACCAGGGTTCGACAGGTCCTCATCGGATCACCGCACGCGGGCTGCGGGTCAGCGAGGTCAGGTAGACCCGCAAGGCGGCGCGCTGGTCGGCGGGCAGGGCCTGGTACGCCTCGCGTGACGCCGTGGCCTCGCCGCCGTGGGCCAGGATCGCGTCGGCGATCGTCGGTGCGCGGCCATCGTGGAGGTAGGGCGCGGTGTCGGCCAGGCCCCACAGCGGCCGGGTCAGCCACTCCTGCGCGGGGATCGGGCCGCCGGGCGATGGCTGCGGGCCGGGCGCGGCCAGCGCGGGGCCGAGATCGTGGCGCCGCAGATCCGAGAACAGCCGGACCGCGAACGCGCTGCCGGGCTGATCGAGCGGCTCGATCTTGGGCCACATGCCGTCGCGGGCGACGTCGATCGTCACCGGCGGGCTGCCGGCGTTCTCGGTCTGCTCGGCGGTCGTGGTCAGCAGCGGCGACGCCAGCCGCAGCGCCGGCACGTGGCACGCGCCGCAGCGCGCGTGATCGAACGCGGCCTGGCCGGCGACGAACTGATCGAGCAGGTCGGGATCGTCGGGCGGCGCGAGCTGCGGCGCCTCGAGCTGGGCGAGGTAGGCCACCATCGTCGAGATCATGCCGTCCTCGACCTCGATCGTCGTGCCGTCGCGATCGACGTCGTACCAGGGCCCGTCGCCGAACGCGGTCGCCGGCGCGCGGCCGTCGCGCACCGCCTGCTGATCGACCATCGCGACCAGGCCGAGGTGGATGCGAAAGGCCTCTCGCACGCTGTCGCGCAGGCTGGCGTGGCCCTTCCAGCCGAACGGCCGCACCACCAGATCGGGCGAGACTCCGGTGACGTCGGTGGTGTCGATCGTGCCGTCGGGCCGCGCGATCAGGGCGCCGAAGCCCACGCCCTTGGCGGTCAGCGCGACGGTCACCGGCGTCGCGCCGGCCTCGGCGTCGGCCCGCGCCTGGGCTCGCTCGGCGGCGAGCTCGGCCGACATCTCGACCGCCAGCCGCTCGATCGGTCCGACCCCGAGCAGCATCGGCGGATTGCGGGCGTCGGCGGTGCTGGTGCGATCGCCATCGCCGGCCAGGTAGGCGTTCTGGGTGAGCGAGCCGGCGCCGTCGTCGCCGCCGACCGCGTGACAGTCGAGGCAGGCGAGGGCGTCGGGCCCGCCGAGCCGGCCGCCGTGGACCCGGCGCAGGTTGGGCGCGGGCAGGGGACCGGCGGCGATGCCGGGCCTGCCTGCGAGGCCGTTGCCGAGGCCCTGCTCGGCGCGGAACTGGTACGCGAACAGGTCATCGCCGGCGCGGAACAGATCGGCGGCCGTGAACACGCCGCGGTCGAGCGCGACCTGCGACAGCGTCGCGTGCGAGAGCTGCTCACCGGGCTCGAGCGCGTCGATCGCGCGCTCCTGATCCTCGCGCTGCTTGAGCGCGATCGCGTCGGCGAGCTGGGCGCCGAGCTCGCGCTCGTCGGGGATGGTCAGGGCCTCGGCCAGGAGCTCGGGCGGGACCACGGTGGCCGGCGGCGGACCGTCGCAGCCGAGGGCGAGCACCCCGAGCGCGCCGGCGACGAGGGCGCCCGCGCGGCGCGGCCCGCCGCCCAGGGTCACCTGGCCTCGAGGATCACGAACTCCACCCGCCGGTTCTTGCTGGTGTCGGCCTCCGGGCCGGTGACCAGCGGTCGGCTCTTGCCGTAGCCCTTGGTCTCGAGCCGCGCGGCCGCGATGCTGCCGTTCTCGATCAGCCACTGCGCGACGGCGCGGGCCCGCCGCTTCGACAGCGTCAGGTTGTAGGTGTTGCTGCCGACCTCGTCGGTGTGGCCCTCGATGCTGACCCGGGCGTCGCCGAGGTCGCCGATGACCTTGGCGATCGCCTCGAGCACCGGGCCGCTGCTCTCGGTGATGGTGGCGCTGTCGTTCTCGAAGAAGATCTGCTCGAGGATCTCGATCCGCTGGTTCTTGACCCGGGCCAGGGGGCAGCCGGTGGTGGTCTCGTCGTCGCGGGCCGGGCCGGGCTCGGTGCGGCACTGATCGACGCTGTCCTTGACCGAGTCGCCGTCGGTGTCGGGATCGACGAGCGGGCAGCCGTCGCGGTACGGGTCGGGGGTGTCGCCGGCGGCCTCGTCCGGGCACTCGTCGGTGTCGTCGGCGATGCCGTCCTCGTCACCGTCGCGGGTCGGGCAGCCGGCGTGGGCGGCATCGGGCTCGTCGCCGGGCAGCTCCTTGGGGCACTCGTCGAGCCGATCGACCAGGCCGTCGCCGTCGGCGTCGCCCTCGACGTGGACGGTGGCGCGGGTCCGGCCGCCGAAGCCGACCGCGAGGCCGACGTTGAGCATGTGGGCGTGCTTGTCGAGCGGGTCGGAGCCGAAGCCGTAGCGCAGCACCGGACCGAGGCGCACCGCCGGCGACACCTCCCACAGGAGCGCGGCCCCGAGATCGAAGCCGGGCCGGCGGATGCCGCCCGACGAGCCGTAGCTGACGTGGGCGTCGACCCAGGCGTCGTTGCCGGTGGCGGCGCCGAAGATCCGGGTACCGAGGTGCAGGCGCGGCCCGACCTGGGCGCTGGCCCACGCGGTCGTGATCATCCCGCTGCCGGCCGGGAACGTCAGGTACGAGGCGCTGACGTGGACGCCGAGCGCCGCCGAGCGGAAGTACTCGAGGCCGAGGCCGGCGCCGCCGCCCATGCCGTAGAGGTCGCTGTTGCCGGCGTCCATCGGCTTCGAGCCGAGGACCTCGGCGACCCAGTTCCAGCGCGGCGGGACCACGTCGTGCTCGACGACGATGTGGGGCGTCGTGGCGACCGCGGAGTCGACGGGTTCGGGCCGCTTGCGGGGCGTGGCCGGCCGCTTCCTGGGCTTGCGCGACGGCGGGGCGTCGTCGTCGCTGTTGCCGTCATCATCGCTGTCGGCGTCCGCGTCCGCGTCTTCGTCGTCGGCGTCGTCTGTGGTGGCGTGCCGGGCCGGCTTGACTGGCTTGGTCGGCTTCTTCGTGCGCCGGGGCGGCGGCGCGTCGTCATCGTCATCGCCGGCCGTGGCGTCATCGTCTTCGTCCTCGTCGTCGGCCGTGGGCTTGGGCTTGGCCGGCTTCTTCGTGCGCCGGGGCGGCGGCGCGTCGTCATCATCGTCATCGGCCTTGGCGTTGTCATCGTCGTCGTCCGTGGTGGCTCGCGGATGTTTCCCGCGCCACGCCCGCTTCGCCGCGCGGTCATCGGCGTCGTCATCGGCCTTGGCGCCGTCATCGTCATCGTCGCCCACCGCCGGGGCATCGTCGTCATCGTCATCGTCATCGTCGGCGTCTGCGTCTGCGTCCGCGTCGGCCGCCTGCTTGTGGTCACCGTCGCCGGCGCTGGCGACCCGCGGCCCTGGGTGTGGCCCGTGGCCACCGGCCGGCGGGACGCGGCGGCCATCGGCCTGCGCGACGGCGGCCTGGAACAACACGGCCAGCAGCAGGGCGAACGCGCGCTTGCTCATCCCGCAACATCATCGCATCAAAACCCGGGCGGCGGTCAGTTGGCCTTCGCACCCTCGGCGATCCAGGTCCGGATCCGGTCGACCTCGCCGGCCGGCAACGCGGCCGCGTCCTTGGGCATCCGCACGCCGGCCAGGCACGGACCGGCCCCGGCCAGCTTCCAGACCAGGTAGCTCTGGTCGGGCAGCCCGGGGCGCACCCGCACCTGGGCCGCGCACGCCGTGGTCATCGACCGGACGTCGACCAGCGAGGCTCGGGCGGCGCCGCGCGCGAGGTTCAGGAGCCCGACCTGCGACTCGGCGCCGTGGCAGAACGGCGTGGTGCAGCGCGCGGTGAAGATCGGCTGGACGTCGCGCGCGAGGCTGACGCCGGTCGCGGGCGGGCTGATCGTGAACGTGGCGTCCGAGCTGTCGTCGGCGCTCGCGCCCTCATCCGCGCGCACCGTGACCCGCAGCCGGTACGTGCCGGTCGCCTCCACCCCTGGTGGGTTCCACGTCAGCGACGTCGCCGTGACCCCGGCGGCGATCGCGGTCACCCCACCGTCGGCGGCGATCAGGTCGACGTCGCACGGCAGCGCCGCGGCGCCGACCACCTGCCACCCCAGTTCGAAGGGCTCGGCGGCGACGACGTGTTCGCCGCCGTTGGGGGCCACGACCACCACGCCCAGGCCGGCGTCCGGGGGCGCGGGCGTGGGCTCGCCGCAGGCTGTCACCAGCGCCCAGCCGACCGGGACCGCGAACCGCAACACCCGCGTCAGCCTAGCGCAACCGCGCCCGCCTCCGGGACCGTGAAGCTTCAGCTTCCCGGCCGTGGACGTGCGACCCGGCGGTCAGCGATAGCGGGACAGCAGCGCGTGGCGCTCGAGGGCGTGGTGCTGGCAGGCGAGGGTGTCGAGCCTGCACAGGCCCTCGAACAGCTCCACGATCTCGTCGGTGACCTGGTCGCCCGACTGCAGCTCCGCGGTCAGCGCCCGCATCATCCGCAGGCGGTCGTCGATGTGATCGTGGTGGTCGTGGATCTCACCGAAGACCTGGACCCCGGCGATCCCGGAGGCCAGGAACGGGAAGACGGTCTGCTCCTCGTGGTCGAAGTGATCGAACATCAGCTCGGTGAGGTCGTCGAGAGGTGCCCAGTGCGACCAGATTGCGCGTGTGTTGACCGCGATCAAGTGCAACCGGCATGCCCGGGGCGTCGACAGCGCCGAGGTGACGTGGGAATCATCCGCCCGGACGATGCGTTGGGGCGACGTGCGCTGTGCCTGGGTGTTGCTCGTGCTGGTCGCGGCGTGCGAGCGCCGCGGGCCACGCCGGGACGTGCCCGCGCGCGCCGGGTCGCCGGTGGCGCCGACGGCGGGGTCGGTGATGGCGCCGCTCGTGAGGGCCGCGGCCTCGGGCTGCGACGCCGGGTGGTGGCCGCTGGCGGCCGGGCAGCGCTGGCGCTGGCAGCTCGAGCGGACCTGGGCCGAGATCGGCACCGGCGCCGTCCGCCACACCGCCGCTGTGCGCGATGTCTCCGTGCGGGACGCCGGGGCCCACCACGGCGCCCACCGCTACGTGATGGCGGGCTGGCCGCGGCCGTGGACCGAGGCCCTGACCGCGGAGCTCGCGGTCGAGTTCGACCGTGATGGCCTCGTCGTCCGATCCGGCGCGGTCGACGCCGCGACCCTCGCGCCCTGGTTCACGCTGGCCGACGATCCCGTCGACGATGGCCGCACGGGCGTCGACCGCGAGGTCCGGCCGGCGCAAGGCGACCGCCCGGCCGAGTTGGAGCTGGTGTGGCGGACCCTGGCCGACGACCTCACCCTGCGTCTGGCGTGCGGGCTCGGGCCGGTCGAGTTCGCGTACCACCACCACGGCACCGTCGAGGAGCTGCGGGCGCTGCGGCTCGACGCCGGCCCGTAAGGGTCATCCCGTTCGTCCTCGCGCCGACGTAACGCGCGAGGCTCACGGTCCAGTCCGGCCGCACTCAGTAATACATGCTGGCCGGGTCCTTGCCGGCGGCCGCGTCCTTGGCGTGCATGCGCTGGGCGGCGAGGCCGATGAGCCCGACCGCCACCGCCAGCCCGATCGCGGCGGCGACGAAGCGGCGCCGGCCGGCCATCACCAGCGGCACCGCGATCGGCGCCAGCGCGGCGAGCAGCGCGGTGGCCAGGACCCAGCCCGGCAGCTTGGCGTAGAGGTGCGAGTACACCGCGGTCGCCGCCAGGTGGACCAGGAACACGCCGGCCGGCGCGGCGCCGACGTCGCGGATGCCGAGCACCGCGCTGCCGACGCCGATGACGCCGGCGGTGGTCGCGGCTGAGCCGAGGAGCATGGCCATCAGCGCCGAGTGCGACCACAGGGTGCAGCCGGCCAGCCCGGCGGCGACGACGATCCAGGCCAGCCACGGTGCCGGCCGCAGGCTAAGCTCGCCGGCGCGCGGCGACAGGCCGGCTCCGGCCAGGACTCCGGCCACGGCCAGGCCGGCCAGCGGGACGTAGCGATCGAACGAGCGCAGGAAGGTCGGCCGCCCGGCGTAGTACATCGCGAGCAGCGCGGCCACGGCCAGCACCGCGCCGGTGACCACCGTCAGCGCGCGGCGCGGCACCGCCAGCGCGACCACGGCCAGCGCCAGCGCGGTGGCGGCGGTCGTGATCGGGATCCAGCCCATCGAGTCGATCGGCGGCCACGGCGGCTTGCCGGCCAGGCCGATGTGCGAGGTCACCAGTCCGGCGCCGGCGGCCAGCACCAGCGCGACCGCGCGCGACCGCGAGCCGACGGGCAACAGCCGGGCCACGACGAGCCCGAGCGTCGCAGCCAGCGCCGGATAGCCGACGATCTTCAGACCCATCCCGAGCTGGAAGCTGGTCGGGCTCATCATGTCACTTGGTGTCGATCAAGGCCTCGACACCTCGTGTCGATCGGCTTGATGCCGCAGCCGGCATGGTTCGACAGGTCTTCACTTCTTGACGCCTTCGAAGGCGATCGTGAGGTCGATGTCCTTGCTGACGCCCTCGGGCATGAACGCGACGCCGTAGTCCATGCGGTTGACCACCAGCGTGGCCTCGTAGCCGGCGCGGACGTTCTTCCACGGGTCGACGCCGTTGCCGACCGCGACCACGTCGGTCGTGACCGACTTCGTCACGCCGTGGATGGTGAGATCGCCGGTGACCTTGAAGCCGGCGCCGGCCGGCTCGACCTTGGTGCTATTGAACGTGATGGTCGGGAACTGCTCGGCGTTGAAGAAGTCCGGGCTCTTCAGGTGATCGTCGCGCTTGGGGTCGCGCGAGTCGATCGAGCCGACCTGCGCCGTCAGCTCGATGCGCTGCTTGGCCGGATCGGGATCGATGACGAAGGTGCCGCCGAAGTCGCGGAACCAGCCGTAGGTGTGGCCGGCGCCGAAGTGCTGGGCGCGCCAGATGAGCGCGCTGTGGGCGGGATCGATCTCGTAGGTGCCGGCGGGCGCGCCGGCGGTGGTGGTCGGGGGTGTGACCGGCGCGGGCTCGGTGGGCGGCGCCGGATGGTCCTGGCCCGCGGGCTTGACCTGCTTGGCCGGCTGCGACTGCTTCGGGTCCTTGTTGCATGCGGCCACCGCGGCGAGGGCGAGGGCGAGGGTCATCAGCTTCGTCATATCGTCGTGTCCTCCTGGACGCTGCATGTACCCCGCCCGTCGGCGCTGGCAATCCATGCGCGGAAGCCCACTGTGTTGCACGCACGGAACAATCGCGACGTATGGTCGCGCGATTGGCACTGCTTGCGATGCGCGTCGCTTCGATCTCTCGTCCTGGTCGGGGCCACCGGCTTCACCGGCCGCGTGGTCGTCGCCTATCTGACCCGGCGCACCGCCGACACCGCGTTGCGCTGGGCGCTGGCCGGGCGCGATTCACAGGCTCTGAGAGGGTTGGCAACAATAGTGTTTCGGAACGATCGCCCGCGCGCGACGGCCAACCCTCGACTCTGATTCCGTACAGATCGGGCCGGCACGCTGGTTCCGGCCCGATCGATCGAGGACACAGGGTTGGTTTCTGCCAACCCTGTGAGAGGCTCTGAGATCAGCGCGTGGCGATCACAGCCCGAGGGCGCCGCACAGCGCGTTGCCGGGGCAGCACAGGTCGACGCCATTGGCGCCGCCGGCCTGGTTGGAGTGGACGCAGACCTTGGGCCCGTGGCTCGGATAGTAGTAGGCCCAGAAGAAGCACATCTCGTCGGTGGTGTTCTCGCCGAACTTCACGGTCATGCCGGTGTCGTTCTTGAACTTGCAGCTGAAGCGGTAGCCCTCGGTGCTGACGAACGGCGGGCGGTGATAGACCGTCTCCGGCTCGGTCCACGAGAACGGCGAGGGCGCGTACACCGACGTGCCGAGGTCGGTGCGATTGTGGGCGGTGGCGACGAGGACCTCGGTGCCGAGCTTGTGGGTGTGGCCGGTGAGAGCGAAGACGTTGACGCCCTGGAAGTCGACCGGCATCGTGACGAACATCGGGCCGATGGTCTGCTCGATCGCCGGGGTGTGCGACGGCAGGTTGATGTCGGGGGTGCCGATGAACAGGAAGTCGGCCTCCTTGCTCGCCGAGGCCAGGGTCCGCAGCTCGGAGTTGACCTCGACCATCTGCGGGGCGTCGGTCGCGTTCAAGTAGTGCAGCTCGAGCCGCATCATCTGGTTGGGCGCGAGGGTGAAGGCGACGTCGTCGGGCAGGGTCAGGGTCTCGTCGGACCGCTGGGTGATCATCAGCGGCGCGCCCTGGTCGGGATGGAGGGTCCCGGTGAACGGCTGGCACGGCCGCGGAGTCGTGTACTCGTCGGTGTTCGCAGTCCGGTACAGGATGAAGTGGTGCGAGGCGAGGCCGAGGACGTTATGGATCTCGTGGACCTTGATCGCAGCGGCGTTGCCGAGCCGGACCTGGATGCACTCGGTGCTCTCGGTCATCGCCGGGATCAGCTTGGGTCCCCACTTGACCGAGAAGCTGCCGACCTGGGCGTCGACGCTGGCGTCGGTGGTGTCAGCGGGGGTGCCGTCGTCGCCGCCGCACGCGGCGAGCGTCGCGATGATGACCGACGTCAAGAACGTGGGACGAGCGAACGACGAGGCGAGCGACACGCGCATGGCTACTCCGGGTTGCATCTTCGACGAGGCGGGCCGGAGTATGGACCGGCCCTGGCGGCCAGGTAAAGCGTGGCTCGCGTGGTCGGGCCAGGACGGCGACGGCCCGCACGAATGAGCGTCCGTCAGCCTGGCGGGCGGCACCAGCCCATGCTCGTGCAGCTCCAGCCGGCGGGACAGTTGCCGACGCCCGTGCAGGGCCCGGTGCAGATCGACCCGAACGCCATGAAGGTCCGGCAGTATGCGGTTCCGCACACCGCGACACACGGGGCGTTGTTGCCGACCGTGCAGGTGATCGGGGTCGTGGGCAGGATGCAGGCGCCGGTGGCGTCGGTGCCCGCGTCGATCGCGCCGGGCGGGGCGTCGGTGGTGGCGGCGTCGATGCCGGGCGCACCGTCGTCACCGCCGCAGCCGGCGGTGGCGGCCAGGGCCAGGGCGGCGCTCAGGGTGAGCGCGAGGCGAGGCGAGCGGGTGACGGCGAGCATCGCGCGATTGTAGCCACGGCCTGTGCCCGGCGGCGATGATACCGCGATGACAGCGGCGGGCCGACCGACCGCGCGGCGCGGAGGCGGTGGTACACCCGCCGTCATGACCGACGCTGTCGCCGCCCCTCGCTACCCCGCCTGCCCGACGGTCACCCTGCTGGAGGGTGACGGCATCGGCCCCGAGATCGCGGCCGCCACGCTGCGGGTGATGGCGGCCGCAGGGGCCACGATCGCGTGGGAGCCGGCGCTGGCCGGGATGACCGCGGCCGAGCAGGTCGGCGATCCCCTGCCGCAGGCGACGATCGACTCGATCACCAGAAATCAGCTCGCGCTCAAGGGGCCGCTGGGCACGCCGATCGGCAAGGGCTTCCGCTCGGTCAACGTCGCGATGCGCCAGCAGTTCGATCTCTACGCCAACGTCCGGCCGGCCCGGAACATCCCCGGCGTGCCGTGTCGGTACACGGGCATCGACCTGGTGATGGTGCGCGAGAACACCGAGGACCTGTACGCCGGGGTCGAGCACTACGTCGATCCGCGCCGGACCGCGGCCGAGTCGATCGCGATCATCACCCGCTACGGCTCGGAGCGCGTGATCACCTACGCGTTCGAGTACGCGCGGCGCCACGGCCGCAAGAAGGTGACGCTGGTCCACAAGGCCAACATCCTGAAGCTGTCGAACGGGCTGTTCCTCGACACCGGGCGCGAGCTGGCGAAGCGCTACCCCGACATCATCTTCGACGACATGATCGTCGACGCGACCGCGATGAAGCTGGTGACCGCGCCCGAGCGGTTCGACGTCATCGTGACGATGAACCTGTTCGGCGACATCCTGTCGGATCTCTGCGCCGGGCTGATCGGCGGGCTCGGGGTGGCGCCGGCCGCGAACCTCGGCGACGCGCCGGGGTCGGCGCTGGGCTCGGCCGGGCCGGGCGGCTGCGCGATCTTCGAGGCGGTCCACGGCACCGCGCCCGACATCGTCGGCAAGGGCATCGCCAACCCGAGCGCGCTGATGTTGTCGGCGGTGATGCTGCTCGAGCACGTCGGCCAGGACGCGGCCGCGGCCCGGATGAAGGCGGCGATCCACGGCGCCCTCGCCGACGGCGCGACCCGCACCCGCGACCTCGGCGGTCAGGCCG
>JAYVSF010000493.1:0-2936 GCA_043775605.1 Myxococcales bacterium | reverse complement strand
TCGCATCGAGCCGTCGGGCTCGAATTAACCGTAGCGACGACGATCACGACCGTCAACAACAATTCGTCGCCGAGATCGATCGCGGCAACACGCCACGCGCAGGTGCGCGAGATGACGATCGCGCTCGCCCACCTCGACGAGATCACTCCGGATCTCTCAAGGCAGCGGGCGCTACTTCTTGCGACTGAACAGCCGTCGGAGCCAGCCCGGTTTCTTCACCGGGGCCGGCGCCGGCTCGTCGCTCGCGTCAGCCTCGCCATCCGCGGCGCCGTCCGCGCTGGCCGCTCCCGATGCGCCCTTGTTCGCCGCCGCGTCGGCGTCGTCGGCCTTGGGCCCCGGGCTGACCACCACGTGGCCCGCGACCTCGCCGTCCTTGATCAGCAGAATCGCCTCGCTCACCGCGCGCGTGGTGCGGGCCTCGTGCTGGGTCGCGGCCTGAATGACCAGCAGCTCGCGCTTGTCCGACCGCTCGACCGCGGCCACGAACATCAACCCGCGGCGCGGCACGCTGGCGGCCAGGATGTCGTGATCGAATCGGCGGTGCAGACCGCGCATGAACGCGCGATCGAGCAGCTTCTCGGCGGCGTAGAAGTTGCCGCTGACCGCGATCAGGCTGATGCCCTCGACCTCGACCTTGTCGACCGACACCTCCTGCCGGGCGAGGTTGGTGACCGCCTGGTCGTGCAGCTCGTCGAGGTCGCCGGCGTAGCCCGACGGGAACGCGCCGAACGCCTCCGAGGTGTCGTGGCCGTAGACCACGACCGGGAAGCCCGCGTCTTCGGGCGCGTCGGGCCACAGCGCCCGCCAGGTCAGGTGGCCCGCGATCGCCTCGCCGCGCGACCGCAGGCTCGGCATCACCGGCAGGTCGGCGGTGTGCTGGGCGGTGGCGGTGACCTCGCGATCGACCGCCAGCAACAGGAACATCGACTCGTCCTTGCCGTCGGCGATGAACCGGTGGGCGCGGTTGGTGGCCAGCACCACGCCGCCGCCGCGGCCCGCGGGCAGCCCGGGTGCGGCGCCGGGCCCAGTCACGAACCCGAACGGCAGATCGGCGTGGTGCTGCACCTCCCATTGACCGCCCGACCGCGCCCGCATCACCTCGCAGGTCACCGCCGCCAGCTCGAGCACGCGGGTCCAGTAGCCGGCCTCGTCGTCGGCCTGGCGCGGCGGCTCGGCCAGGGTCTCGGCCTCGAGCGCGCGCAGCACGGTGGCCTGATCGGTCAGCCCGACCCGGCGCGCGACCCGGCTGGCCAGGCCGCGGAACGCTCGATCGGCCAGCTCGCTCGTCGTCGCGTCGGGCTCCGGGTAGGTCCGCGGCACGCCCTGGCCGCCGACCTGATGCGACGCGCTGGTGGCCGCGAGCACGTCCTTCAGGCACGCCGGCAGGGCGTCGTGCTGGGTGACGTAGAGGATCGTCGGCGCCAGGCCCTGCGACTCGCCGTAGGCCCGCGGGTTGAGGATCCGGGTCAGCGCGAACAGCGTCGTGACCTCGGGGGTCGCGGCGATCTCGTCGGTGGTGCGATGATCGGTCTGCACGTAGCGCAGCGGCGTCTTGACCACCGCGTCGATCTTGTCGAGCGAGCTGTACACGGGCCTTGCCTGGCGAGCTCGGGTCGGCGTCCGGTCAGGGCTTGTCGCGCCAGTCGGGGCCGGCGCCACCCTGGGTCGCCGTCGACTTCGGGTCCTTGCCGTTGGCGGCCGACACCGCGAGCAGGTCGGTCTTGCTCATCACTGCGTCGCCGCGACGCTCGACCGGCTTGGCGTGGGTGCCCGAGTCCATCCGGATCGCGTCGCACGGGCAGGCCTCGACGCACAACCCACACACCACGCAGCGCAGCTCGTCGATCTCGAACACCGCCGGCCGCTTCTCGATGTGGCCGTCCTCGGCCTGCTCGGGGATGATCGTGATGCAGTGGGCCGGGCACACCGTCGGGCAGCACATGCAGGCCACGCAGCGCACCGCGCCGTCGTCGCGCTGCATCAGCCGGTGCAGGCCGCGGAACCGCTCGGGGTAGACGACCTTCTCCTCGGGATACTGGATCGTCTCGATGTCGTTGTAGGGCAGGAGGCCGCGCGCGACGACCGGCTCACCGCTCGCGATCTTCGCCGCCGGCCGGCGCTTGCCGAACAGGTTCTTGGCGAAGTGCTTGAGCGTGATCGCGAGGCCGGCCCCGGTGGCCGCCAGGTAGGTCGCGTCGCGGTCGCCCGGGCGCAGCACGGCGACGGTGCGGACCTTGGCGTTGGCCGAGATCGCCAGCACCTTGAGGCCGGCCGGCGCGGCGCCGTGGCCGCCACCGCCGTGGCCGTGATCCGAGTCGCCGGACGGATGCGTGCTTGTCATGTGATCCTCAGAGCCAGCCGGTTTGCATGAAGACGAGCTTGGCCAGGGCGGTGAACATGGTCCAGCCCAGGGCCATCGGCAGCAGCACCTTCCAGCCGAGGTTCATCAGCTGGTCGACCCGGACCCGGGGCAGGGTCCACCGGATCATGAGCTGCAGCCACGACAGGGCGATGAGCTTGAAGCCGAACGCGCCGAGCTGGAGCATCACGACCACGCCGTGCGGCAGCTTGGCGACCGTGCCGCCGGTCGACACCCAGGTGCCGTTGATCTCGGTGACGTAGCCGCCGATGCGGAAGCCGTCGGGATCGAGGAACGGCACGTGATAGCCGCCGAAGAAGATGGTCGCGATCACGGCCGACACGAACACGATCTCGATGAACTCGGCCAGGAAGAACAGGCCCCAGCGCAGGCCGGAGTACTCGACGAAGTAGCCGATGATCTCGGGCTCGCCCTCGGGCAGATCGAACGGCGCGCGCTTGGTCTCGGCGATCGCGGCGATGAAGAACAGGATCAGCGCCGGGAACTGCCACAGCCACAACCAGTTGAGCGGGTTCGACGCCGACATCTTGGCCGACACACCGGTCGCCACGATGAA
>JAYVSF010000492.1:0-5679 GCA_043775605.1 Myxococcales bacterium | reverse complement strand
CAGCACGCACAGATCGCGCAGCACCTCGGCGATCTCGAACACGCTGCCGGTCTTGATCTTCTCCATGTACTCGCGATACCGGCGGTTCCAGGTCTGGGTGTCGCGGGGGACGTCGCGCGACTTGAGGATCGCGTAGACCTCCTTGACCTGCTTGGCGGCGATCAGCTCGCGCAAGCCGACCGCGGTGGCGTTGGCCTCGGGGACCATGATCTTGAGGCCCGTCTCAATGATCTTGAGGATGTAGACGATGGTCTGCGCCCCGCCGATGTCCCGCTTCTCGAAGGCCACCACCTCGGCCACCCCGTGGACCGGATAGACGGCCTTTGCGCCGATCTGGAACTGTTGCTTCAACGGTCGCCCTCGCGAGAATCCTGGTTGGACCCTGCGGCCGATTGTACCAGGGCCCGTCCGGGCGGTCAACCCGAACGCCCGCGCCCGCGGCCCGATACCGATGCGAAAACGGTCGGTTAGCGCTTCGCGGCGTACTCGACGATGCTCGCGACCGCGACCCCGCTGCCGCCGCGCGGCTGGTGCGGCCGGGCGGTCGTGAGCGACGCCGGACCGGCGATGTCGACGTGGACCCAGGCGGTGTCCTTGGCGAACACTTTGAGGAACAGGCCCGCGGTGATCGCGCCGCCGAAGCGGTCGCCGGTGTTGCGCATGTCGGCGATGTTGCTCTTCAACTGCTCGCGCAGCCGAGGATTGAGCGGCAGTCGCCACATGTCCTCGCCGGCGTGGTCGGCGGCCTCGAGCCAGCCCTTGACCAGCGGTGCGTGGTCCGACATCACGCCCGAGGTGTACGGCCCGAGCGCGACCATGCACGCCCCGGTCAGGGTCGCGAAGTCGAACATCTCGTCGGGCGCGACCTTGGTGCGGGCGTAGGTGATGGCGTCGCCCAGGGTCAGCCGGCCCTCGGCGTCGGTGTTGTTGATCTCGACGGTGGTGCCGTCCATCGACTTGAGGACATCGCCGAGCTTGTAGGCCTTGCCCGAGACCAGGTTCTCGCAGCAAGCCGCGATCGCGTGGATCTCGTGGTCGCTGCCGAGCTGGGCGATGGCGTCCATCGCCGAGATCACGGCGGCGGCGCCCGACATGTCGACCTTCATGTCCTCCATTGCGTTCGACGGCTTGAGCGAGTAGCCGCCCGAGTCGAACGTGACGCCCTTGCCGATCAGCGCGATCTTCTTCTTGGCCTTCTTGGCCGGCTTGTACGTGATGTGGATGAGGCGGGCCTCCTGCTCGGAGCCCTGGCCGACCGCGAGGAACATGCCCATGCCGAGCTCGGCGCAGGTCTCGGGGCCGTGGACCTCGATCGACAGCGAGGCGTGCTTGGCGACGATGGCGTGGGCCTCGGCGGCGAGCTGGACCGGCGTCATGTAGGCCGCCGGCTCGTTGACGAAGTCGCGAGCGTGGTTCACAGCGGCGGCGATGACCTGGGCCCGGGCGATCGCGGCGGCGACCGCGCGGCCGACCGCGACCGGGATCTTCGCGCCCTTGGGATCGGTGAACACCCCGAACGCACGCAGGGCGGGGGTCTTCTTGGAGTCCTCGGAGGTGAGGTATCTCGCGAACTTGTACGTGCCGAGGATTGCGCCCTCGACCAGGTTTCCGACGGCGCCGAGCTGGCGCGCGCCCAGGGCCGGCGCGATGAAGCCGAGCGACTCGGAGCCGGTCCGGTTCGCGCACTGGGCCGCAGAGGCGCCCAGGTCACGCAGGGTGGCGACGTTGAGCTCGCCGCGGTTGCCGCCGCCGAGGACCAGAACCCGGCGCGCCTTGAGCGTACCCGCGGTCCAGAACACCAGCGATTGATTGGTCTTGCCCTCGAAGGACTCGGTGCGAGCCGCCTCGCGCAGCCCGCCCTTGGTAGCGGTGTCGACCGCCTTGAACATGGAGTCCTTGGACGGATCGCCGAAGACCACCAGAACGAGGAGGTCGATCGAGGCGGTCAGGGCGGGTTCGTGCAGGTGTGAAAAATCCATGATTTTGCGGAATCCTCAGAGAATTTGACGAGATATAGAGGATGGAGGGCACCTTGTCAAAGACCGTCCGCGAACTGGCAAAGCCCGTCGTTCGTGGATTGACAGCTGACGCGGCGGCTTCTTACTCTCGGGAGTGTTCAGGCCCAATGGGGGAGATATGGTCAGAAATCAAGTGTCTGCGCGCCCGTCCGAGCGTAAGGGTTCGGGCAAGGCCCGCAACAAGAAGAACGTCGAGAGCTCCGCGCCGCGTGCGCAGGAGCCCGTCGTGATCGCGACGAAGCCAGAGCCCGTGAAGGCGAAGGGCGCGCTGCCCGTGCCGATCGCGACCTTCGTCCTGTAACCGTCCACACCTCCCGATGCGCGATCGCACGCGCCATCACGCATCGAACACAATCTCCCCGCGCTGATCGCGGCCGCTGATCAAGCCTCGTCGTCGTCGCTCTCGTCCAGCTCGTCGTCGTCGAGTGGTTCGTCCACGTCGCCCTCATCGGCGACGGTCGACGACACCAGATTCGAGAACCGGATCGCGTCGGGGAACGGCTCGCTGGTGGCGAACACCACCCACGCGCGCTGAAAGCGGCTCGTGATCTCGGCCAGCTCCTCGAGTCGATCGGGAGGGGTGCGCCGTCCGCGCGCGAGCCCGTTGATCACGAAGTATGCGTCATCACCGGTGAGCTCGGCCCACAGGTGCGCGTGCTCGCTGGTCGGATCGGCGCCGAGCGGGTCGAGCGCGCACAGGATGCCGAGCTCGCGCGCGAAGGCGAGGGCCGCGGGCGGCTCCCACAACCCCGACGGCTGCCAGACCCGCACGCGCTCGCCGGCCACCTCCGGCGTCATGACCTCGGTGAAGAACCGACGCATGGCCTCGCGATTGGACGACGAGGGCGAGAAGTCGGGCGGAGTGCGGTAGACCGCCGCGGCGGCGTCGAGCAGCTCGAGCGCGTGCAGGTGCGCGGTGACCGCGGCGTCGACCTCGGGGCCGCGGCGGAAGCCGCCGACCTCGTGCCCGCGCCCGACCGGCACCGGCCAGCCGCGCGAGCCGAAGCCGCGCGGGCCCGGCGTGTGCGTGATCAGCGCGGGCGCGACCACGCCGAACGCGCGGGTGACCGGCGAGGACGCCCGCCAGCGCCGCAGCACCGTCGAGCGCACCGGCCCGGCCAGCAGCGCACCGACCTCGAGATACGGCAGGCGCTGGAAGTAGCGCGGCCAGCCGAGACCGCGGGGCAGCCCCGCGCAACCGACGATGACGTGTTTAGCCACGGGCTCCTGAGGGTGAAACGCGCAGATTGACCGCCGCGGGAGGGCTGCGTAGAGTGCGCGCGGGCGAGGCCCGACGCTACGACCCATGGGTCGCCGGCGCAAGTTGCTGGCCGCCGCGAGCCGGAGAGGACTGATGCGATTCTTCATCGACACCGCTGCCGTCCGTCCGCTCACGCAGGTCCCGCAGTGACGCTGGCGCACGCCCTGGCCGGCGCGCTCGCGGGGTGCGTGCTCGCCGGCTGCGCGGATCGCAGCGGGCCCGAGATCGATCGGCTCGAGCCTGCGACCGCGAGCCGCGGCGCCACCGTGACGGTGCGCGGCGGCGCGTTCTGCGGGCCCGCCCGCGCGGCCGCCACCGGCGAGTGCGTGACCCCGCCATCGGGCGCGGTCGACCTCGGGCTGGCGCTGCCGATGACGCGCGCGCCGATCCTGGCGTGGAGCGACGCGGCGATCAGCGTCCAGATCCCGGGCGAGGCGCCGCTCGGTCCGACCCCCTTGATCGTCACCGTCGATGGTCGGTCGTCCAACGCGGCGACCCTGGAGATCCTGCCATGAGCAAGCGAGTCGCCCATGAGTGAAGGTCGTCGCGCGTTCTCGGTCGCGGTCTACGCCCGTCGGGGCGGTCCCGGAGGCACACTGCTGGTCATCTTCCACAAGCGGCTGCAGACCTGGCTGCCGTGTGGCGGCGAGCTCGAGGCGGGCGAGTCCCCGCTCGAGGCCGCGGCCCGCGAGCTGCGCGAGGAGAGCTGCCTGGTCGGGCGGTTCGGCCCGCTGGCCGGCGCGCTCGACGGCGTGCCCTGGGGCTACCTCGGCTACGAGGAGCACGACGCCGGCAGCAAGGGCCTGCACCTGAACTTCGTGTTCGTGGCCGACGTCGCCGAGGACGCCGAGGTGGTGCCCAACGACGAGCTGGTCGAGTACCGGTGGATCGATCGGGCCGGGCTCGACGAGCTGGAGTCGCCGCTCAACGTCCGCCAGTTCGGCCACCTCGCGCTCGACGCCCAGATCGTCCCGACCAGCTGACGGTCGCGGCCGCGCCTCGCCACGCCATGCGGCTTCGCCTGCACACCAACCCGCTGCTCGCCGCCTACGAGCGGTTCCGCGACGTCCGCCCGACCCTGCGTGCGGACTGGCCGACCGAGGTCGAGATCGGCTGCGCCGACGCGCAGTTCCTGTTCGAGCGCGCGGCCGCGGACCCGGCCCGCAACTACGTCGGCCTCGAGATCCGCGAGGAGCTGGTCCACCTGGTCAACCGCAAGGCCCGGGCGGCGGCGGTGCCGGTGACCGCGGTCTTCTGCCAGGCCCAGCGCCACCTGCTCGAGATCTTCGAGCCGGCGTCGGTCGATCGCATCTTCATCAACTTCCCCGATCCCTGGTTCAAGCGCAGCCAGGCCAACCGGCGCATGGTCGACGACGTCTTGATCGCCGGCTGCGCGGCGATCGCGCGCCCGGGCGCGGAGCTGCTCGTCCAGACCGACGTCTGGGACCTCGCGCTCGATGCCCTGGCCGCGCTCGAGACCCGCGACGACGCGTTCGTCAACCGCGCGGGCGCCTGGAGCTTCTGGCGCGGCGGCCACCCGTACGGGGTCCGGTCGTGGCGCGAGCAGCACGCCGAGGAGACCGGTCTGCCGATCTGGCGCCTGCGCTACACCCGCTCGGCGTGAGCGCGCGCCCGTGCGCGACCGCGCGCGGGCGGAGGTCGCGCGGCGTGCCGTTTGAGGTTCCCGTTAGGCGCGGCCGGCGCGCCTGGCATAGGATGCGGCCAATGCGCCTCCGTCGTCTCGCGGTCCCCGTCCTCGCCGTGATGGGGCTCGCCGGCCCGGCCGCGGCTGCCACCTACCGGGTCGGGCTCGGCGAGACCTATCGCCAGCTCACCGCGCTGCCGGTGCTCGCGCCCGGGGACGTGGTCGAGGTGGTCGGCGGCTTCAGCTACGAGCCGGTGAAGTTCGACGTCGACGGCACCGTGGCCCAGCCGATCACGATCCGCGGCTTGCGCAACGGCCTCGGCAAGCGCCCGCTGCTGATGAACGGCGACAACAGCCTCGAGCTGGCCGGCGATCACTACGTGGTCGAGGGCCTCGAGGTCAGCGGCGGCGCCCAGCGCTGCATCTGGGTCCACGCCCACGCCCTGGTGCTGCGCGATCTGCTGGTCCACGACTGCCCGGCGTTCGGCATCGAGGGCGGCGGCGACGGCGGCGGCGATCTCACGATCGAGTTCAGCGAGCTGTACGCCAACGGCCGGATCACGTCGATGCACCAGATCGGCATCGGTACCGACGAGGTCGAGCACCCGGGCGCGAAGTTCCGGATGCGCTTCAACTGGCTGCACGATGGCAACGGCGGCGACAACCTCAAGAGCCGGGCCGAGCGCAACGAGATCTACTTCAACTGGTTCGAGGGCGCGCTCTACCACGAGCTCGAGCTGGTCGGCCCCGACCCC
>JAYVSF010000491.1:0-3622 GCA_043775605.1 Myxococcales bacterium | reverse complement strand
CGTCCACGCGTCGATGGCGCTGGCCGAGCTCGGCATCGAGTCGATCATGGTCAACTGCAACCCCGAGACGGTGTCGACCGACTACGACACCTCCGACCGGCTGTACTTCGAGCCGCTCACGCTCGAGGACGTGCTGGCGATCTGCGATCGCGAGCAGCCGTGGGGCGTGATCGTGCAGTTCGGCGGCCAGACCCCGCTCAAGCTGGCGGTGCCGCTGACCAGGGCCGGCGTGGCGCTGCTCGGCACCAGCGCCGACGCCATCGATCGCGCCGAGGATCGCGAGCGGTTCGGCGAGGTGCTCGACAAGCTCGCGCTGCGGGCCCCGCGCTGGGGCATCGCCCACGGCGTCGGCGAGGCCCACGCGGTCGCCGCCACCATCGGCTTCCCGATCATGATCCGGCCCAGCTACGTGCTCGGCGGCCGGGCGATGGAGCGGATCTACGATCGCCAGGGCCTCGACGAGTACGTGGCCCGGCTCGGCCCGTCGTCGCAGATCTCGTTCCCGCTACTGATCGATCAGTTCCTGCACGACGCGGTCGAGCTCGACGTCGACGTGGTCGCCGATCGCACCGGCGCGGTCGTGGTCGGCGGCGTGATGGAGCACATCGAGGAGGCCGGCATCCACTCCGGCGACTCGGCCTGCGCGCTGCCGCCGTACTCGCTGCCAAAGGCGATCATCGACGAGATCAAGCGCCAGGCCACCCGGCTGGCGGTCGAGCTGGGCGTGGTCGGCCTGATGAACACCCAGTTCGCGGTCCACGACGGGCTGGTCTACGTGATCGAGGTCAACCCCCGGGCGTCGCGCACGGTGCCGTTCGTGTCGAAGGCGATCGGCGTGCCGCTGGCCAAGGTCGCGGCCAAGGTGATGACCGGGCTGACCCTGGCCGAGCTCGGCGTCACGGAGGTCGTGCCGCGCCAGTACTCGGTCAAGGAGTCGGTGTTCCCGTTCGTGAAGTTCGAGGAGGTCGACACCATCCTCGGGCCCGAGATGCGGTCGACCGGCGAAGTGATGGGCCTGGGCACGACGTTCGCCGAGGCCTACGCGAAGGCCCAGGACGCGGCCGGCTGCAAGCTGCCGACGGCCGGCACCGCGCTCTTGTCGGTGCGCGACGCCGACAAGGAGGCCGCGATCGAGGTCGGGCGCGAGCTGGTGGTCCAGGGCTTCGCGCTCACGGCGACCCACGGCACCGCCAAGGCCCTGGCCGCCGCCGGGCTGCCGGTGCGCGGGCTCAACAAGGTGCTCGAGGGCCGGCCCCACTGCGTCGACGCGATGGACAACGGCGAGATCGACTTCGTGGTCAACACCACCGAGGGCCGCCAGGCCATCCTCGACTCGAAGTCGCTGCGCCGGGGGGCCTTGCGCAACCGCCTGGCCTACTTCACCACCATCCGCGGGGCCCGGGCCGCGCTCGCCGCCATCGCCCTCGCCCGCCGCGAGCGGCTGCAGGTCCGCTCGCTGCAGCGCTACCAGAACCCCACGACCGACGGCTGACGTCGGCCGCAGCTCAGGGCGCGTCCTCGAACACGCCGAGGTCGCGCACGACGTCGAAGTCGACGCCGTAGGCGATGGGCGCCGGGAAGTCCTGCGGACCGGTGGTGACCCAGCCGTGCCGCCAGGCCTTCTCGAAGTAGCCGCGCGGGTCATGCATGACCATCAGGTCGCGCATCAGGCCCGCGACGGTGCTGGTCGGCGCCTGCGAAGCCCTGATCGCGGCGAAGCCCTTGCGCTCGAAGTCGGCGGGCACCAGCGCAGCGACCCCGGCCATGTCGTCGATGCCGAGGATGTGCAGCTCCTCGATCACGTCGTCGCCGACGCCGCCGCCGCTGCCAAAGTCGAGCACGAGCGTGCCGTCGGCCACCGCCGCCGGGAACCGCGCCGCGACGTACGCGGACAGCGCTTCCGCCGTGATCAGGCCGCCGCGCCTGGGCGCCGGCTGGGTGGCGACGCCGGCCGGGCGGTTGGCCAGCGCGCTCGTCGGGTGCGTGGCCGTCGGGCCGCACGCGCCGAGGCCGAGGCCGACGATGAGCACCAGCAGCCGTGCGCACGCCATCCCTCCACTGTGAAACATCGACGCCCCGCCGGCCACGGGAATGGTCACCCGACCGCGCCCGGGGGTCACTGGTTGCAGGCGCAGAAGCGGCGCAGCAACGGGCTGGCGCCGGTGTTCGTGGTGATCGCCCCGCTGATGAGCTCGGTGCGGTTCATGGCCGGCTCCTCGGCGCAGCCGTGGTCGTTGGACCCGCCGAAGGTGGTGACGGCGGCGCTGAAGGCGAGGTTCGACAGCGCCACCGCGACCGCCTGGCAGTGCGCCTGGTTGGCGCGCGAGCCCGCCGCCGTCGCGCCCGCGTACACGGCGGTGGCGTCGGTCGGGCCACCGTGGGTTGCGCAGGTCCCGTTGCAGCTCTGGGACAGCATGCTCTTGTACCAGCAGCTCCCGCCGACGAGCGCGCCGCCACATCCACCGATCGGCGGGCCATCGATCGGCGCATCGACCGCCGCGTCATCCGCCGCGTCGGGGTCCGCGGCGTCGACCGGCCGCGCGTCCGCCACGGGCCCATCGTCGAGCGCGGCGGGCGCATCGATGGGCTGTGTGCCCGGCGCATCGATGGTCTGGGTGACCTCGCCGCCACACGCCGCCGCGAACACGAGGATGGCCAGCAGGGCGAATCGCATCCGCCCATCCTATCTCGACCTGCCCGCGCCGGCGGCCGCATCTGTCAACGGCGGTTGGGGGTAGCCGATCCGCGCGCCCCGGGCGCCCGCGATGGACCCGGCGTCCTCGCCTGGCGGGGCCGTGACCGTCGCCGTGCCGCCGGGTTTGTGAAACAATCGTGGCGACACCATGGCTGACAAGTACCCGATGACCCCGGCCGGCCACGACTGGATCCGGCGCCAGCTCAAGCGGCTCAAGGACGTCGACCGCCCGGCCAACGCCCGCGCCATCGAGGTCGCCCGCGGCCACGGCGACCTGTCCGAGAACGCCGACTACTCCGCGGCCAAGGAGGAGCAAGGCATGATCGAGGCGCGCATCCGCGACTACGACGCCCGGCTGTCGCTGGCCGAGATCATCGACCCGCTGACGCTGTCGGGCAACCGGATCCAGTTCGGCGCGACCGTGACCATCGCGGACACCGACAGCAACGAGCGCCAGACCTACACGATCGTCGGCGAGCACGAGGCCGACATCAAGAAGCGGCGGATCTCGCTGGTGGCCCCGGTCGCGCGCCAGCTGCTGGGCAAGTCGGTCGGCGACGAGGTCGTGGTCGTGACGCCCAAGGGCAAGCGCGAGTACGAGGTGGTGAAGGTCGAGTGGATGGCGGTGTCCGCCCCTGACAGCGAGAGCTAGCAACCTCGACAGGGGCTGGCGTGCGTGGGAGGACCACGGCAAGCTAGGGCGGTGACGAGGTCCCGCCCTGGCCGGTTCGTGGTGGCGCTGCCGGCGCTGCTCGGGCTGGCCGTGACCGCGGGGCTGGCCCACGGCGGGCGCAATGGCCGGCGGGTCCGGGTCGAGCACCCGCAGCCTGTTTGGGTCCGGGTCGAGGCTGGCTGGTTCGTGATGGGCATCCGGCCGTCCGACCTGCCGACGCTGGTCGAGGAGTGCGGCCAGGTCTCGAACATCGC